>PFLZ01000018.1 GCA_002784795.1 Candidatus Magasanikbacteria bacterium CG_4_10_14_0_8_um_filter_42_12 | reverse complement strand
GTGTAATTTTTGCTTTCTTTGCTCCTTTGATATGTTCATCATCCGCAACTGGCTCAAGGGTAATTGCGGTAGGTGCGACATTGCCAGCATTGGCAACTTGCGTAGGTGTTCCTCCTGTATTGACAGCAACTTTTGTATCTTTGTCTCCAAACTGCATACTGAGGAGAATAAAGAATCCAATGGTACAAAGTACCAAAACGCCAGCGACAATACCGAGGAGAAATGTCTTTCCCTGGTTCATGCCTGACAGAGGTGTGTTTTCTTCCATAATATAGATATATTAATAAACAAATAAACGTGAATATGAGTATAACATAGAGGAACTATCCCCAGCAACACCTACATAAACTCTAACAACTTTGTATAATGGAACACATCAAAAAACCGATAAAACATCGCGGTCCAAACCCCCATACTATTGAACAACAAGAGAACACCAATAAAGATAAGGAATACTCCTCCGACGATAGAAATAATACGAAGGTACTTTGTTATTTTCTGTATATACTGCAATGCGTGTCCAATGCCAAAAGCAATTGCTAAAAATGGCAATGCCAACCCAAGTGAAAAAATACTGAGGAGAAACGCGCCCTGCAATGCTGTCGAACCATTTGCAGCGAGGACAAGCACAGTCCCCAGAATAGGACCAATGCACGGCGTCCATCCAAACGCAAAGGTCGCCCCAAAGAGAAGAGAACTGAGTGGTTTTCCTGGTTTTAGTGACGTATGAAAGCGTGTATCTCTTTGCAAAAAAGCAAATCGTTTGAACAAAGGGAGATCAAGCATAAAGAGCCCAAACAAGATAATCACCACACCACCAACGCGACTCAATATCAATCTATATTTGCCAAGTACTGCACCCCCTGCACCAAATGCTGTCCCAAGCAGGACAAACACCACACCAAACCCGATGACATATAGCAAGCCATTGAGCAGTATTTTTTTTCTTACCAGCGTCCCCACAGTCCCCTTTTTTATATCACCCAGAGACACACCACTAATAAATCCCAAATAGCCCGGAACAAGTGGCAACGTGCATGGCGCAAAAAAGGTAAGAAGTCCTGCAAGGAAAACAGGAACAATGAGTGTGATATCCATAGTAGTAACAGTATAGCTTGCAACGTCTTTTTCTCCTATTGTGGATAAGAAAAAATGCACCATATTTGCATATAGGCCAAAGGTCTCCTATACTAGTTCTCTCATTCACAAAACTATGTTCTCTATGAATATCTTCAAAAGACGCTATGCATCCCCTGTCTACGCTCATTGTGATGGCCCATGTGGTGTATACGATCCAGCATCAGCGCGCATTGCAGGAGAAGCTGTGTTGTCTATGACAAAAAAACTTCTTGACCTTCACACACCAGAAGCTGGAAATGATAAAGCAACACTCGCCTACTACAACACGATGACACGCTATATTCAGATCAAAGAAGAAGAATCTGAAACATGTAAAAAAGAAGTCTTGATTCTCTGGACAGATTATTTCAAACCGGTGCATCTCGAAAAGTTCCCAGATCTCCATGATCTCATCTGGCATACAACAAAACTTTGCTCTTCAAACAAACACGAAGTCAGTCTCGAACATGCAGAAGAACTGATGGCAAATCTTGAAAAAATACACAATATCTTTTGGGAAACAAAAGATAGAAAAGTGGAATGGGTGCGTGCTAGTTAGTATCTAGAAATGAAGAGGCCCCGCGTCGATCGAATCGAGCGGGGCCGTATTGTTCTCCTGGCGACTAGCCGGTAGCACAGAGCTGTACGTACACGGGCCTCACACCCAGCTGGGTGTTGATCGGCTTGCCGGTGTTGAGATCCTCCTCCTGCTTTGAGTCGATCTTCAGGCTCACGCTGAGACGCGGTTCCGTTTCTTTCTTCTCACGGTCCACCGTCCAACCACGACTCACCATGGTCCAGACGTTTGACCCACCTGTGACCTCGAAGTTCTCCCATTCCTCACCGTCATCGGAGATTTTCAGTCGAGTGAAATCTTTGAGCATGATTCTCTTCCCCCCCCCAATATCACGAAAGTAAGTGGTATACTCTGCCAGTGACAGTACTATCAAAACAAAAAAACTCCCTATTTGTCAAGAAGTTTTTTTACTATAAAAAAGAAGAGGCCCGCCGCAGTCGTTGACTGTCGGCGGACCTTGTTCGGCGTTGTGGCGTGGACGGTCCTCAGTGGAAGAGGAACAAAGCCCACGCGGAAAGCGCCGTGTAGCCAAGGCGTTGGCCGATCTGTGTGATCAGGCGAGCCTCGGCAGTGGTGAAGTGCACGTTGTTATCCGCCCAAAATGCGGCGAAGAACATGCCCATCCCCAACCCAATCTTGAGTGGGGTGAGCCCGTGCGTGGTTCCAGGATTGTGAATCAGCACCCACATGACGATCACCCCCAGGGCGATGTACATGAGGCGCTCCCCGATGATGAAGACCACTCCCCCACGCTTGAACGTGGAGGGACGGACCACCTCCACGAGGAGGAGGACCAAAACAGTTACGAGAACGAATACGATCTCTGCGCAGTCCATCAAACACCTCCTTTTAGCGTGGAATGGACGCGAAAATATAGCATAAATAAGCGATTTTGTCAAGTAGATGTACAGTCACGAAAGATTCTAAACTAGAAGCAACACTAATTTGGTAGAATTGGGAATATTCAGAGAAATGTGTTGTAT
>PFLZ01000086.1 GCA_002784795.1 Candidatus Magasanikbacteria bacterium CG_4_10_14_0_8_um_filter_42_12 | reverse complement strand
TTTATCGAGGCTGACGGTCAGGAAAAAGATCTCTTTTTCCACGCAAAGGCACTCGTTGGTGTAGAATACGACCAACTCAAAGAAGGTGACGCTGTCACTTTTGATCTTGAGGAATCACCAAAGGGAATGAACGCAGTAAACGTTCAGCTCGTAGCGTAAGAACATTTTGTTCTAAAAAAAACTATCCCAGAAATGGGATAGTTTTTTTTGTGGTACAATGTGAGTATTATGCCACCGAGCTACACGATTAAACGACATCCCAGAGCAAAAAATATTCGCATTACCGTCAATGCTGAGGCAAAGGTAATTGTAACAGCTCCACGACATGTTTCTGAAAAAAGAGTCCATGATTTTTTTGCATCACAGATTTCGTGGGTAGAAGAGGTGCTTCGAAAGATGGAAACGAAGCGTCGTCTTGTGATCCCGCCAGATATTACCCAAGACAGTCTCGTCGCTTGTCGTGCCCGAGCGCTCAAATTTGTTCGTGATAGACTGCGACACTACAATCATCATTATGGATATACATACCATCGCATTGCTATCAAACAGATGTCGAGCCGATGGGGAAGTTGTTCTTCAGAAGGAAATATGAGTTTTCATTATCGATTGTTATTTTTGCCGATAGAATTAGCAGACTATGTGATTGTCCACGAACTCTGTCATCTCAAGGAGCTGAATCATTCTCACAAATTTTGGCAGCTCGTGCGTGAGACAATTCCTGAGTATAGAAAACGAAAGCATCTGCTTGACTCGTATCTCGTATGACCTTGTTTGTTCTCAAACTTATTGCCGTGTTGACGATGGTCATAGACCACACGGGACTTCTTTTCTTTCCAGATCAAGAACTGTTTCGCATGATTGGGCGTGTAGCATTTCCTATCTTTGCCTGGGGCATTGCCAATGGCTATCGACATACATCGAATGTAAAAAAATACCTATCTCGATTACTTATCCTAGCGATTGTTTCACAAATTCCATATAGCATTATCTTTGGGACGCTCTATGGGATTCCTTGGCGGATGAATATTTTTGTGACGCTTGCAATGGGGCTCGTCATGATGTTGATGTACGATCGTCTGCGTGGAGACAGACTGCTGCAGCGCATGAGTCTTCTTTTGATGATTGTATTCGGCCTACTTATACCGACAGGATATGGGCTGTATGGACTTCTCATGATTTTTGTTTTTAACATTACCTATGGCAAGACTGAGGCGATGATCCTTTGGCAGAGTGTCTTGACGATCGCGGTGGTCTATCTGACACAGCACTATGCGTATCTACTGCCGATTGACATGATTCGTTATCTGGCATTACCGTCCACAACGCAGTACTGGTCCCTCGCGGCACTCCCACTCCTCGCACTCTATTCCAATAAAAAAGGCTACAACAAGCACAAATGGTGGTTTTATTGGTTTTATCCGGTGCATTTGGTGACTCTTTTCTGCCTATACTTATTTGGATGAAGGGGCATACTGTTGTACAATATTCTTACCCATGAAATTAGAAAATTGAAATTGGAAATTAGCGTGCTAAGAACGTAATTTCTAGTTTCTAATTTCCAATTTCGAAAGTATATGCCTGACAAATTTCTTGCCACGTGGGTTTCCCACAGTTCTATCAGTGATTACCTCGCCTGTCCGCGAAGCTATTTTTTGAAAAATGTATACAAAGATCCGAAGACTGGGCATAAGATCACACTCATGAGTCCGCCACTCGCGCTCGGACAAGCCGTCCATAATGTCTTGGAATCACTTTCGTCTATCCCAAGAGATCAACGATTTATCAAACCATTGCCAGAGAGATTCAAAGAAGAGTGGAAGAAAGTATCTGGAAAGAAAGGTGGATTTTTTTCCGAAAGCTCGGAAGACAAGTATCGTGCACGCGGAGAAGCCATGATCGCACGTGTATACAATAACCCAGGGCCTATTGGAAATCTTTCGGTAAAAATTCAAAAAGAGTTGCCCAATTTTTGGCTGTCTGAGGAAGAAGAAATTATTTTGTGTGGAAAAATTGACTGGCTCGAATATCTGCCAGAAGAAGACGCCGTGCATATTATTGATTTCAAAACAGGAAAGCAGCGCGAAGATGAATCGTCTCTCCAGTTGCCAATCTATCACCTCCTCGTCCATGAATCACAACAGCGTCCTGCGATCAAAGCAAGTTATTGGTATCTTGAGGACAATGATGACCTCACAGAAAAAGAATTGCCATCGCTCGATGACGCACGTGTGCAAGTGCTCGATGTTGCCAGGAAAGTAAAACTTGCCAGACAACTCAAAAAGTTTGATTGCCCAAAAGGAGGTTGTTTTGCCTGTGAACCAATGGAGCGTATTTTGAAAGGAGAAGGGGAGTGTATTGGTCCTGATGATTTTAAGCGCGATCTCTATGTATTGCCGTTCAAGGCGAGAGAAGAGGAAGAGATAGAGGAAAGTATTATATTGTAGGATTGGAGAATGTGGAATTCAGATTTCGGATTCCGATAACGTCCATGAATAACTGAAGTTTGGTGGCGGTAAAATGTGGAGCGAAGCGACATACCGCCGCCAAATTTGGGAGAACGAACGGAGCGTAGCGGAGTGAGCGAACCAGTTATTCATTGTTGCACGATGTAAAAAGAAAAGATTTAGGTCTATTTATGTTGAAGCATTTTTACCATTGCCGCATATATAATAATGCCCATTGAATAGAGAATAATGTATGGTGCGATGGCTATATATTCAACAATGTATAAAAAATTAACATCTTGA
>PFLZ01000016.1 GCA_002784795.1 Candidatus Magasanikbacteria bacterium CG_4_10_14_0_8_um_filter_42_12 | reverse complement strand
GGAAATGAGTATACAGAACTCCATAGCAGTCACCAATTACGGTTGTTATAGAGAACTGATACCCCGCCCCTCTGGGGCGGGGAGCTTCATTATAGCATCAAGTGCTGTCCCCCCCCGCTACAGTGATTGTTTCGAGAGGATTCCTTCTAATCTTTTCATCATCCTTAAAGTCTCTATCATATCCCTTCTTAGCAATTATTTTATCTATTTTTTCTTGTTCTGCTGCTTCAAATTCTTCATTGAGTACTTGATCGGGAAGTTCAATAGAATTTTTTGCTTGTTGAGGGAGTTCGTTTTTTATGTATACGGTTGTATTTTTTGTTCCTGATTGGACTTTTTCCATTTTCCGCATACTTTCAGTCACTTTTTTTTGGTGCGCAATGACATTAACTCTTTTCTTTGGGTCTTCGTCAAGGTCGGGGAGCAGCGCTGTAGATTCGTCATCAGAGAAGGTGAGTTTTGCTTCGTGTTCTTCTTCAAGTTCTTTCCTCTTTTGTACATCCCCTGGATCTTCGGCGAAATTGGGTGTAAATTTTTGATTAAAATCTTCTGTTTCTTCAGCACTAAATTCCTCTATAGTATGATTTGTTTCGGCTCGTTCAAGTATTCCTTTGAGCCCTACGGAAAAGACCTTTCCTGTTTTTTCGTCTTGAAGTGACACTGAGGAACCATCTTGACTTGAAAGATCTTCTCTTACCATACAATTCATCTTTTTTCCACCTTTTGTTTCGTATGTAAGGTGAACTGTTCCATCCACATTACGAAGAAATTGTATTGTTTGCAGACCGTCACTAAGAACAAGAGGCTCATTTTTTGGTTGCTCACGTTTCATGAGTTTTCGAATCTCATCGTGTGGCAAGGATGATGCATCTGGGTTTCCTGACATATAAAATCACATTAAGTCTTTTCATACACTATACCGTATGCTTAATATTGGGTCAATTTATTTTGCCTCTACCTATTGATATTTCTTTCAAATTTTGCTATAGTGGTACCCCGCTGCTATAGTATTAGTTGGAGCGGATTTTCTTGCTATATGGATACTGATAATAAAAAATTACCGAAACTTGTTGTTCTCCTGGGTCCAACTGCGGCTGGGAAGACGTCCTGGGGACTGAAACTGGCAAAAGAGCTCAATGGAGAGATTATTGGGGCAGATTCGAGACAAATTTATAAAAAAATGGATATAGGAACGGCAAAACCAGAAGGCGAATGGAAAAGAAATGGTTTGCGCCGATCATTTATGGTCGATGATGTGCCACATCACATTATTGATATTCTTGACCCCGGGAAGAGATTTAGTGTCGCAGAATTTCGTGATAAAGCTGTTAAATATGTAAAGCTCATTCATAAGAATAAAAGAGTACCCCTCGTAGTCGGTGGAACTGGCTTATATATTTCTGCTCTCGTTGATAATCTTCATATTCCACGTGTGAGTCCAAATAAAAAACTTCGTCAGAGCCTCGAAGAAAAATCTGTAGAGGAATTATTCGATTTGTTTCAAAAAATGGATCCTGAAGGTGCAAAAGATATTGATAAACGTAATAAACGCAGGCTCCTTCGGGCGCTTGAAGTGTGTATTATGTCTGGTGAACCATTTTCTTCCCAAAAGAAAAAAGGAGATCCATTGTTTGATGTACTTCAAATTGGTGTAGAAGTTCCTCGTGATGAGTTGTATACACGCATTGATGAGCGCGTAGACGACATGATAAAGAAAGGACTCGTGAAAGAAGTTGGACAACTCATGAAACAAAAATATGCGTGGCATCTGCCAAGCATGAGTGGGGTAGGATACAGGCAATTTCAGGGCTATTTTGGAAATGAGAAAAAACTTGATGAGTGTATCGATTTATTAAAACGTGATACCCGTCGATTTGCTCGACGGCAGCTCACGTGGTTTCGGAGAGATACACGTATCGAGTGGTTTCAAAATTATGAGGATGCCAAAAAAAGAATTCAGGATTTTCTTCAAAAATAAAATAATGGTATAGTAGAGATCTATGCCAACTAACCTTCCATCAATACTTGGTCATGCAGGAATGAGTCATTCATCTCCTCAGATTAGTGCACACGCACAAAATTTTGCGACCACAAAACTCAATCAACAAAAAGAACGTGATGCCGCAAGTGTATCAATAGGACGTGTGATACAAAAAAAAGAATATGGTAAATCTGGTGGACCTTCCACCTCGATTGATCATATTATTCAGGGCATGCCAAATCGTGGAGATGCGTATGCGGGCTACACAGATGAAGAACGTGATGAAATACGAACAAGACTCCGCTATCAGCATATTCGAAAGATGAATGAAGAAAAAAAAGTTGCAGCAGAGGCTGCGGCAATGAAGGAAGCGCAAGCACGAGATACTGGTATTCATATTAAAACTGGTGGTACATATAGTTCCTCAGGAAGAACGGGTACTCAAAAGATGCTGAAAACAGCGATCAAGCAAAAAAAACGTACCGATTTTAAGAACTTGTCTTCGTCTGATAAAAAACATCTTGAGGAAATTGTCAAAGAACATAGTCAACATGGATCTATTGGTGGAGGACATTCGTATAGTACAAAAAAATCTATGGGGCATGCCTCATGGAAAAAGTATAAAGAAGGACATATTACCAAAGAAGACTACAAAGATTTCAAACGCATTATTCGTGACATGGACTAAGATAAAAAAAGGTAATTAGTGGGAAAAGTAAC
>PFLZ01000067.1 GCA_002784795.1 Candidatus Magasanikbacteria bacterium CG_4_10_14_0_8_um_filter_42_12 | reverse complement strand
GATAATTCTTGCGGTTCCTGTAGCGCTTCCAGGAGACCCAACTGTGCCAGTAAGGTGTTCTGCAGTTCCTTGAGTAAATGGCTCTGGCCAAAAATCTTTATACAAATCTCCCAGTACTCGATTCCAATCGATAAACCACGTTCCATGAACGGTAGATTTCACCGTTCAAAATAGCCAGGCAAATATCCATTTAAAAAGGAAACATGAAATTTCTCTTCTATTTCTTTTCTTTTTTCTTCGGTATCAATTCGCAAAAATGAGATAATTTCTTTTATATGTTCGTACACTTCAGGCGTTGCAGGATTTGTAGTTACTTCATCGGTAGTATACTCATATCGAAAAACAATTGGCTTTCCATCATCATGAAATCCTTGAGTAAGCTGGTTATGACTTCCTGCAATTACTTCTCCGATCGCCCCATGGCCATTAGATATAAATATTGTTGACCAAATATGATCACTCGGATGAGGCACAAAATCCGCCTGATAATATTCTTCATCGATATCTTGTTGAGGGAGCCAATTTGATACAACATCTGCTACCGTCATACCTCGCATACGAAGTTTTGGCAATCCTTCTTTCTTTGGGATCAAACGGAGCGCGCACAATTCATTTTTGTGAGCTTCAAAATATATGTTAAAAGCATCCTTCATCTCTACAACTTCTGTAGCTTGAAAACTCGTTGGTTTATCAAATGGAAATGGAATAATTTCAGCCAGCTCTTCCATCCGTTTTCGTTTCCAGTTATCTTCTTCACGAAATGCGTCTGTTGCTTCATGATCAATATCCGCAAACCATTCTGAGAGAGAAATTTGTTTTTGATACAGTTCAGCGAGGTCCATAATCTTGTTGATTAGCCAATAAAAATTTGTAAAAAACCGTTTTTTTCTTTGTTAATAGTTCATTGTTAGTTGTTAATTTCCTCCTAACGTCGTAATCGGCCGACTCTGCGTAATATAAAAAACTCCATCAGCAAACGCCCACTCGATATCACAAGGAAAGCCATAATGCTTTTCTACAATCATACACAATTCTGCCAGCTCAATAATCTGTTTTCCAGATAGTTTCTGCTTTTGTCCTTCTTCAGATAATTCAATCCATTCATTGATGCCAGTTTCCAGTCCCATGCTCCCGGTTCCTGATTTTACTAACTTCTTCTTTTGTCCGCCAATATGAATATCCTCGATCATCATATCGACTTTTGAAACGATATAGCTATCCGGTGTGACCTGTCCACTCACAATTGCTTCACCAAGGCCGTAACCCGCTTCTATGATCATCTGATTGTCATCTTGCGTCACAGGATGAACGGTAAAGGTAATACCAGAAATTTCTGACTGTACCATTTGCTGAATGACAACAGCTACCCCGACGTACGCATCGTGAAGATTTTTTTCATATCGATAAAAAATAGCACGCGGTGTAAAGAGTGATGACCAACATTCTTTTATTTTTTCGAGAACATGTTCTCGCTTTGTATTGAGAAATGTATCCAGCTCCCCTGCCCAGCTTGCAATACTGCTATCTTCTGCCGTTGCGCTAGAACGGACTGCAACAAACTCAAACCCAAGTTCATCAAATGCTAAGAGAATTTCTGATGCGATATCTTCTGGCATCGCTGTATCGTGTATAACATCACGAATGATACTACTTGCTTTCGCGATGCTATTCATATCATGTACATCCACTTCTGCAATGCGCGCTTCTATTTCTACATTGAGGCCAGTTTCTTTGATAAATCCATCGAATGCTGTAGCCAAAATAACAAAACCTGGTGGTACCGGAATCCCAACATTTGTCATCTCACCAAGCGACGCACCTTTTCCGCCAGCGATGTCGACGTTTTCTTTTGTGAGTTGTTTGAATGGTTGGAGGTAGGTCATACCTTTTTATTTACATTACAAACGCTGTATACGACGAAATCTTTGCCAGATCTTTTTTCCTTGCCTGCTGTACTTCCCTCAGATCATACTCAAGCTGTAGTCCAAGCCAAAATTCAGGGCTTACTTCAAAAAATGTACCAAAGCGCAATGCCGTATCAGCAGTGATACTGCGTCTCCCGTGAATAATTTCACTTATCCTAGTTGCAGGAATATGCGTTTCTTTCGAGAGTCTATACGCAGTGATATTGAGCGGCGCGAGAAATTCTTCTTGCAAAATCTCTCCTGGATGAATATTTGGAATTTTTTTCATATTAGTGATAATCAACTATTTCAACATGGTGCGCATCTCCATCTAGCCAACGGAAGCAAATACGATATTTCTCATTTATACGTATACTATATTGTCCGTTTCTATCCCCTTGCAATCGCTCAAGGCGATTTCCTGGTGGTACTCGCAAGTCTTGAATATGCTTTGCACGATGAATCATAAATAATTTCCGAAGTGCTATTTGCTGTATGCCACGTGGCAACTTCCGTGAATACTCCTGCAACCAAATTTTTTCAGTTTCTTTGTCATGAAACGAAAGAATCATAGTATATCAATATAGTAACGTAAAACGTTAGTGATGTCAAACGTAGTTATTCACAATGTTCCAGCATGGTTACTATTCCCCGTGTCGCATCAACTTCTACGATATCACCATCTTTGAAAACTTTTGTCGCAATTTTCGTCCCAATAATGCACGGAATACCAAGTTCCCGTGAAATAATAGCTGCGTGACAAGTCAAACCACCTTCATCAGTGATTATTGCTGAAGCTTTTTTCATAGCAGGCAAAAATTCAGGTTGCGTCATACAAGCAACAAGAATATCACCTTTTTTTTACTTTTCTAATTTCTTCAATACCACGACAAACTTTTACAATGCCTTGGGCGGTACCAACTGATGCACAATTTCCTGTAAGCACGTTGTTATTGATGTCTTGTTCATTTTTGGGCGTAAGAATATCAATATATTGCTTTGCGTCATTTCCTGAAAAAACAATATGTTCTTCTTTTGTTGCAAAATAAATACTTGCTTTTCTTCGTGTATGCAAATCATCTGACAAATTTGGCAATTGTTCAAATTCATTTGGCAAAATATATCGAAGGTCGGAGACAGACATATGATGACGTTTTGCGATTTCTCGAAAAAACATGTCCAGGTACGTGATTGATTTTGTCATGTACTCTTTACGACGATCATGAATTTCAAATAAGACATTATTTATCTCAAGCAATTTTTTTAACGTGTTATCTTGTATATTGTTCAAGTATTCTTGCCTCTGTGCAAGTCGGTCAGCATGTGTCTCAACGGCATGGATGAGTACATCCATAGTATTTGAATCTTTCATGAGATCACTTATTTCTGATATAAAATCTCCTTTTGAAAGCGTATGAGATCCTGTATAGTTATTCAACTTCCAATAGTATTGTTCAACATGCCTCTGCAATCGTGTATAAACATCATAATACTTCTCTAAAATGTTGATCGAGCAGGCGATTTCTCCTCTCGCTAACAATTCCTTCGCAATACATGCCAGCTCATACTGTTCCTTTGTCAAAAATGATTGCTTTGGTGGCGTAGTAAGAATTGATAAAGCATTTTGATCTTGTGGATATTCTTTGTGAATCCCCGCTCGAATTGCCCCTTCAGTCGTCAACGTGAATCCCTCAACAATATGCGATATGCTAAGCAGTTTTGCATACAGTTTATTCGTGTCTCTCCAGGCATCATATAATCCCTGATTAGTGTAAGAATCGATTTTAATCGAACCTAGACTTTTCATATCTGTAATTACTCGTTGACAAATCTGCGCATCCGTTAATAATAGCCACTCCAAATAAGAAGGATCTTTTGAATATCTTTCCACTAACTCATTCTTTATGTGTTCTAAGTCATCATAATCATACAAGTAATAACATACATCTTTTTCAAAAAAACATATCACCGATGTATATCCAAAACCAAGGACATCATACATGTCGAAAAACATGGAATAAACCGGTCCATAACTAAACCCAGGTGTTGCGTTAAACCCTTGGTAATACCAATTTTTATCCAACATTTTTGAAATTTCTTTTTCATTCATATGCGTATTTTCTTCCACACCTCTCCAACCGCCCCTACTAAATCTTCTGCATTATAAAATGTCCCCACTTTTTCGTACAGTCTATCCCCTGCCAAACCATTCAGATACGTCCCTGCAAGTGCAGCAGTCAAATTGTCATTCGTCGCAGCGAGCGCACCGATAAGGCCAGCCAGCACGTCACCTGTTCCCCCTTTTGTCATGCCCACATTTCCCGTTGTATTTTCATACAACTTTTTTCCGTCTGAGATGAAATCCGACTTTCCTTTCAACACAACAACACCACCAAAACTGTTTGCTGCTGTTTGCGTTGCCTCGGCACTTGGTGGCATCTTGAAGACTTCTTCAAACTCTCTCGAATGTGGTGTGACAATACAATTTTCATGCAGACAGTCTGGATTTACATGCCAAAGCGCTGTTGCATCGACGACAAATTTTTTGTCTGGATGTTTTTTTAGAAGGTCGTGCACAAATTCCCGATTTTCTTCGATAATTTCTTCTCCAGCACCGTTCGTCGTTTCCATACCCGGTCCGATAATAATGCTATCTACGAGCTGAATTGTTTTTTCAAGTTCACCTGGCTTTACAGAAATGAATGTAGTGATGTCACTTTTCAGCGCGTCAATCAGTGGCCAGTTGTTTTCTGTCGTCGACACATACACCATATCAACAATGCGTGACACAGCCTGAATACACAGGAGCATTGCACCGTGATATTTTTGTGATCCAGCGATCACAAGCACACGTCCATTTTGTCCTTTATGACTTGTGTCATTGGTCTTTGTCAATTGTTTCAAAATAGCACTATCAAGTGTTTGCATATAGAAATATAATGCGTTTATTGAGCAAAAAAGTCAAGCGTCAGGAGAGTGTTAGAGCATTAGAGTTTTAGAGGATTAGGAAATAATAAAAAAAGAACAGTGATATATACACGTTCTTTCTTTTTACCTCGCACTTCTATGCAACCTAACTACCTAATGATCTAAGCCTCTAAGTCTCTATCGATCGTGTCGCCAAGAATCATCGTCATCATCATTTTTGAATGTCACCACTTGATTTTGCTTCAAGATCTGCGCTGTCGGTTTTGGTGTTTCTTCTTTTTTCTCTGTTGGTATCGTCTCTGAAGGTTTTTCTGATACAGAGTCCAACGTTGCTGCTTGTTTTTTTTCTAACGCTTGCGTTACAGGTACCTCAACTTTTTCCACTTCCTTACGTTTCACTTGTGAAGCATCCGTATGTTCGTAATTTCGTACTTGTTCGGAGTTCGCATCATTACTTTTTTTATTTCTTTTTCTATTGCGCTTGCGTTTTTTCTTTGGTTGATCAGAAGATTGTTCTGAACGAGGCACTTCAGGTTTTTTTATTTCAGCAGGTTGCTTTTGTACTTGGGATTCTTTCTTTTCAAAGACAACAGGTTCTGCCTGTTTTTTTTCGGGAATGGTGGAGCTGGTAGGTGTATCAGCTTTTTCTGGCTCCACGGCAGGCACCTCATCCTTTTTTGTTGGGAGCAAATCAGTGAGGTGAATCACTGGCTCTGGCTTTTTTTCTTCCACCTGTGGCTTTGGTGCAGAAGGGAAAGATTGTGCGGGCGGATCTTTTGGTTTGTCTGTATTTTTTTGTTCTTCTCTTTTTGGTGAACTGTTTTTTGGCGCTTCGGGTTTCTTTGTATTGTTTCTATGTTGTGAATTGGAAAATCCATTGCTACTACTTCCGCTATTTCCTGAAGATTTTCCTCCGTATGATTTTCCATTTCCAGAACTAGGCTTTGCATTACCCGAAGAAGAAGGCGCATCATCGTCATCGTCGTCTATTTCCATACCACTCCACCTTGTGATTTTTTCTTCGATTACAGCACGATCTTTTCCATATCGTTCTCGAGAAACACGGATAACTTTTTCGGCACTGCCGGTACGTGATCCGATCGGTGGCATCGTCATAGCACTAAATGGCTGTGACGCAATCCCATCGATCATGAGCTTCAAGAAAATTTGAAATTTTGGCAAATTGACAATGTCTTCGATGGTAAACGTTGGTGCATATTCTTTTTCCAGTGTTTCGGCATCTCCTGCCCCAACACGAAACGTTACCATAGATCCGACGTTTCCAAAGACAGCATCCGCAACGACTTCATCGAGCTGCATGACATATTGATGCGCCATGATCAGACTGAGACGATATTTTCGGGCTTCAGACAAAATATTTGCAAACGATGGTGTTGCAAAGTTTTGGAATTCATCGACATAAAGAAAGAAATCTTTTCGTTCTTCTTCTGGCATGTCGACACGACTCATCGCTGCGAGCTGAATCTCGGTAATAAGCATACCTCCGAGCAAGCGACTGTTGTCTTCTCCAATACGTCCCTTTGAAAGATTCATGATAAGAATCTTTTTTGTATCCATGATTTCTCGGACATCAATTGTTGATTTTACCTGTGCAACCATGTTTCGGATAACACTGGCAGAAAGAAACTGCCCAATTTTATTTTGGATAGGCGCAACCGCTTCTTTTTGGTACCGAGGTTCGTAGTTGGCAAATTCTGTCGTCCAAAAAGACTTGATGACGGGATCTGTCAATTTTTTCAATACTTTACTACGAAATTTTTTGTCTGCAAGCAGACGATTGATACCGAGGAGTGTCGATCCTTCGTAATCGAGCAATGCAAGCAAGGTATTATTCAAAATGTATTCCATTCGGGCACTCCATACATCTGGCCAAATCTTTTTGAATACGGCCATGAGTCCCGCGGCGACGAGATGCTTTTGTTCTTCATTTTGTACTTCGAGAATATTGAATCCAATAGGATATTCAACGTCAGCAGGATTGAAATACACAACATCGTTGATTCTGTGTGCAGGGATATAGTCAATAATTTTTTCTGCAAAATCTCCGTGCGGATCGACAACCCCAATACCATGCCCATTATATATGTCTTGCAATACCATGTTTTCGAGCATGGTCGTCTTTCCCATACCTGTCTTTCCTATCACATACATGTGGCGTCGACGATCATCTGTTTTTATCCCAAAACGCCGCAGTTGATTGCGGTACGTTGTTTGACCAAAAAGACAAATGTCTTCTTTTGGTGTTTCTTCTTGTTTGTCAGCAGTGAGATGATGTGTAGGCACAAATCAAATAACAAATAGCAATAAACAATAAACAAACGGTACTATACGTATTCGAGTATATCACTTCTCTACGTTTTTCTCAAAACACTAATCAAATTATCCCCTTCCTTCACACCCTCCTCTTCGCCATTTTTTGAATAGTATTGTTTCACAACAACAAAACCAGCTTTTCCCGCCATCGTTGTCATCTGCTCTGGCGTAATATTCCAGTAATGCCGAGGAGCATCTGTTTTTTTGTCACCCGAGATAAAGTTTGCAATAATATGATCTGGCATATCGCCGATGAGATACCGTCCCTTTTCAATACGTTTTTTGGTCCAACGACCCAAAAAATTCCAATTTGTCATGACGAATAAACCACCTGGCACGAGAACGCAGGCAACTTCGTTTAGTACCTCCTGTTGCCCTTCTGGTGGGAGGTGATGAACAGCGGCAATAGAATACGCAATATCAAATGATGCGTCATCAAATGGTAACACTCGCATGTCCCCTACTGTAAATCTTGCTTCAGGATACTTTTCTTTTGCTATCTGTATCAAATTTTGACTAATATCAATACCCGTAAACTCGATGGACAAATCTTCAAAAAGCTGATATAGTCTGCCATTCCCGCACCCGATGTCGAGAATACGATTTCCCTTTGTAGCAAATCGCTTCAACGGCTTGATATCCTTCCAAATATATTCTCGGGTACTGGAAAACAATACAGCGATTTCGTCGTACGCAGATGTGTTTTGTTCTATATATGATTGCATAATATATTATAGGACACAGATTTCCAGGATTACCCAGATCTACCGAGATCTCATCCTGGTGTATCCTGGCAATCATGGAAATCTGTGTTCCATTTTCTATGGAAGAAAAAAAGTTAGAAGAAATTTTAAAAGAGATTATCGAAACTGCCCCAAAAACAAAGGCAGACTTTGATCATATCCGAAGAAAAACCTGCAATGCACTGAAAATAAAACAACCTTCGAATAAACTTCTCTCAGAAACCTACCAGAAAATGGTGAAAAATGGAAGTATTCCTGAGGACAAACAGTTTGAAACGCTCATGCGAAAAGCCGATATTCGAAGTATGTCGGGCATTGCTGTGATCACGTCTCTCGTAAAACCATATATGTGTCCTGGCACATGCGTCTATTGCCCTACAGAATACCGCATGCCAAAGAGCTATATTGCGAGTGAACCAGCAGCAGCAAGAAGCCAACGACTCAATTTTGATCCATATCAGCTAATGCAAAAACGTATAGAGATGCTCGAAGCAAATGGCCATCCATGCGACAAGATTGAATATATTATCAAAGGTGGTACGTGGAATGCATATCCTCTCAAATATCAATATTGGTATATATTGGAATCTTTTAAAGCGTGCAACAATTTTTCTCGTGAAGTGGAAGTACCAAGTACAGGTGAAGATAACTGGAGAGAAAAAAAACTCGAAGATATTCAAGCAGCGCTGGATGAAGAACAAACGTACAATGAAACAGCAGACTATCGCATTATCGGTCTCACGCTCGAAACGCGACCAGATGCCATTTCTCCAAAGACAATACACCACATGCGTCGACAGGGATGTACGCGTATCGAACTTGGATTGCAAGCCCCTGACGACAAGATTCTTGAACTGATTCAACGTGGACACAGTGTCCAGCAGTTTCGTGACGCCATTACACTCCTTCGTCAAGCAGGATTCAAAGTGGATCTTCACTTCATGCCAGACTTGCCAGGAAGCTCACCAGAGCATGATATCGAGATGTACAAAACACTCTTTACCGATCTCGCACTCCGTCCAGACATGGTAAAGATTTATCCATGTGCTGTCATAAAATCAGCTGAGCTGTATCAGTGGCTCCAAGATGGTAGATATACACCGTATGGTGAAGAAGGACTCTTCCGTGCACTTCTCCAAATGAAACTGGAAACACCTCGCTACTGTCGTATCTCACGATTGATTCGTGATATCCCAAGTGAGGAAATCGAAGCTGGAAATAAAATCACGAACCTTCGTGAAGAACTGGAAAAAGAATTGCACAAACGGGGACAGAAGTGTGTGTGTCTCAGATGTCGAGAAATCGGACGACAACAAAAACTTATGTCAGCAGAGCAACTCCTCGCTGATCCTAAAATTGTTGTAGAAACATACGAAACGATTGGTGGCACAGAATACTTCATCACCATGGAAGATGCTGGGCATCAAGCCGTTTACGGATTTTTACGACTTCGTTTACCAGAAAAACAGAATGATGCTCTCCCTCTAGTAGGGGGAGTTGGAGGGGGTTATTCGCAGAACGAAAAACTTTGGGAGTATCTTCCAGAAATAAAAGACGCTGCCTTTATTCGAGAACTTCATACGTACGGACAGCTCGTCGGCATTGGGAAAACTGAAGAAGGTGCATCGCAACACACCGGTCTTGGCTCACTTCTCATGAAAGAAGCAGAGCGCATTGCAAAAGAACACGGCTACCACAAAGTTGCCGTTATTTCGGGTGTGGGAGTGCGGGGGTATTATGAGAAAAAACATGGGTATACGAAGGAAGGGACATATATGATCAAAAATATATAGCATGCTTGTCCAACGCAGCTTGAACGAAGTTGGAGATATATGAAAGAAGGGACGTATATGGTGAAGATACTTCTATAGTATTTGCTACTTTCCACTCAAAACAGCAATCCCCACAAACAACAGCACCGTGGCAAAAAGTTTCATCACCAAATTTCCTCGATCAAATGATTCTCTGAGGACTTTTTTATTAAAGAGGCCAACAACAGTTGTGATGAGAAATACAAACAATACTTGCGAGCTCTCGAGTGAGAATACCAATGCCGCCGGCGCAAGTGACAAAGCGGCTTGATTAAACAATGATCCAACTTGTTCACTGAGTGCTATCAATACCGCACCTCCAAGCACTTGTTTTCTACTAAACAAATGTTCATCATGTAAAAAGTGTCTGAATTTTTTTGACAAAAGAAATACTTGCGCACTAGCTCCCACAGTGATAGCAGTCCAGATAAATGCGATCGGAAAGGTCACATGTTTCATAGCTTCATGAAGAAAGACAGCATAAATCGCATAGAGAAAACATGCAACAAGCATATACACAATCGCAGATGAGAAGACTGCAATCCCCTTTCGTATATGTACTGAGGCAAGAAACGCGGCAGCGAGGAGCAACACAAATGCAACCGCCTGCTGCAGAGATAATATTTCACGAAAAAAAACAAACGCAATAAGAAAACTAAATATCGGAATCAAATTCCACCAAATAGCTATACGGGTAATTTCTTCCCGCTTTACTGCCAGCAAATACGGCAGTCCACCATAAAACCAAAAAATACCGGCAAGTGCTATGAGTACAAGCACTGACGCATCAGGGACAGGCATGCCAAAGAGTAAAAATCCAACAATCCCGCTAACACCAAAAAGTGTCCCAAGAATATAGAGATAGACAATTGGCTGCTTGATCTTATTTTCGAGGAGATACTTATCCCCTACATTTTCTATTGCCCACGCAAAATGAGCTAACAGTCCGTATATAATCCACATATATTGCATAATTGCGAAAACCTATCGTAAATGATAGCATACAGCAGTAAAAACAAGAACCTATGGAACTTCCAGCAGGAACAATTATTGCGGTTGGACCGATCATTATTGAAAATGGCAAGGTCTTGCTCAATAGAGAGCGAAAAAGCGATGGCGAAGAGAGCCCTTATTTCATGCTGCCAGGCGGGACGATGGAAGATTTTGATATGCCACTAGAGGAAGTAGCAAGGCGTGAAGCAAAAGAGGAAATTGGGGTAGATATTGAAATTGTAAAACCCCTTCGCACATTACTGGTAAAGCGCCCAGGAAAAGAAACCTACGCAATCCTTGTCCATTATCTCGCGAAGCGTATTGGAGAAATCGTGCCCGGTCCACAGACGATTGAATGGGATTGGTATGATATACAAAATTTACCTGAAAACTGCGCCCCAAATGTGGTTGAAATTATCGAAGATGTAAAAAAAGAGCTATGATTTTTATTTCACTTGAATTTAGATAAAACAACTACGTCACTCGTGAAAACACCGAGATCTCTCGACTTCGCTCGAGATGACGTAATCAAGTACTGATTACTCGTTACATATTACTGATTACTACCCTATGACAATACTAGAAAAACAAGACCCAGACATCTACAACTACATCCAAAAAGAAGTCGCAAGACAAACAGAAGGACTAGAAATGATTCCATCGGAAAACCACACCTCCCCTGCTGTCCTCGAAGCACTCGGTTCACGCCTCACAGACAAATATTCAGAAGGTTATCCAGGCATGCGCTACTATGGTGGCTGTGAAAATGTGGATGCCGTAGAAAATCTTGCCCGTGACCGCGCAAAAGCCCTCTTCGGGGCAGATCATGCAAATGTTCAGCCACATTCAGGTTGCCCTGCAAATTTTGCTGTGTATTTTGCACTCGTCGATCCAGGCGACACAGTCATGGGACTCAATCTCTTTCACGGCGGACACATGACGCATGGATTGAAATTGAATTTTTCAGGAACAATCTACAACAGTGTGCAGTATGGCTGTGGAAAAAATGGACTGATAGATATCGACGAGATGCGTCGCCTCGCACACGAACACAAACCAAAAATGATCGTCTCTGGTGGCAGTGCGTATGCACAGCAATACGACTGGGAAAAGTATCAAGAAATCGCAAATGAAGTTGGTGCATTCCATCTTGCTGATATGAGCCACGTTGCAGGACTTGTTGCTGGTGGCGTTCATCCAAATCCAGTCGGCATTGCAGACGTCGTCACTACCACCACACACAAAACACTCCGTGGCCCACGAGGCGCGATGATTCTTGCAAACGGAAATCCGTCAACACCGCTCACAAAAGTTCCGCGCACAAAAGAAAATATTCCCACGCTGATTGATAGAGCAATTATTCCGGGAATTCAGGGAGGTCCCCACAATCATCAAACTGCGGCAATTGCAGTAGCATTGAAAGAAGCAAGCCAACCTGAATTCAAACTCTATGCAGAGCAAGTCGTGATGAATGCAAAAACACTCGCACACGAGCT
>PFLZ01000097.1:2712-5427 GCA_002784795.1 Candidatus Magasanikbacteria bacterium CG_4_10_14_0_8_um_filter_42_12 | reverse complement strand
TTTGGACATTTTGTCCCATGAGTTTGTCTGGTATGAAGATGACTTCGCCCTGTGGCATTGCGTCAATGACGTTGACAACGTTTGCCGATGTACAACAAACATCGCTCTCAGCTTTTACTGCAGCAGATGTATTTACATAGCACACCACGCCTGCAGTAGGATGTTTTTTTCTGAGTTCTCGGACATCCTCTGCTGTGATTGACTCTGCGAGTGAACAGCCCGCAATGGCGGGCACGAGGACGTCTTTTTCTGGAGATAAAATTTTTGCAGTCTCTCCCATGAAATGTACTGAGCAAAAAATAATTTTGTCAGCAGGATGTTCTGCGGCGATTTTACTGAGCGTATATGAATCACCAAGAAAATCAGCAACACCATACATGATGTCTGGTGTTTGGTATGAGTGAGCAAGAATAATCGCGTTTTGTTCTTTTTTTAATGCCGTTATTTCGAGCGTCATCGGTGCGATGAGTGCCGCATCCTCTCGTGTCCAATGAGTATGCTGAAGTTTGTCATACAGTCGTTTGGTTTCTTGCGTGAGTTGTGTTTTTGTAAATATCACAGATTTTTTGATACTGTTTTTATAGTTGATACTACTTCTGGTGGTACCATGGACTCCCATTCATCAGATTCATTTTGTATCATCTTCCGAATTGTTGTTCCTGAATATGGATTTTTGATGATGATATCTTTGACTTTGTAGCCAGCTTTTTCGAACAATTCTTTTACCCAGGCATTTCCAGTATACACGATATCAATTTGACCCGTTGTCTCTATGACGTGTTCAACCCATTTTGTTTCATCGTGGATATCTGTAATAGCAAGAATCGTTGCTTGTTGTTCTTTCCACGCATGTTCTATCATGCTCTTTCTTTCTTCGTAGGTATAGGGGTTGTTGTCTGTCCGACTGTATTGTGAACTTCCTATGCCAATAATGATGTCGGGTTCCACAATTTGGCTCAGTGCATAGATATGCCCGAGGTGAAATGGTTGGAATCTTCCGATATAGAGTGCTCGTTTCATATTACAAAGAACATGCGGGCGGCATGTGACGTTTATGCTCAGAAATTTCAATCATGTGCTGTACACGCGTTACCTTTTCTGATTCGAATGATGACATGTCTCCGTTTGTTTCAATCGCTTCGAGAATAGCATCCAGTGTATCATAACTCATTCCTATTTCATCTTCATCATACTGTCCTTCCCACAGTCCTGCGGTTGGTTTTTTTTCTATAATATCTTGTGGCACGCCGAGTTCTTTTGCTAGTGCACGTACGTCGTGTTTGTATAGATCTGCAATTGGGAGGAGATCGACACCGCCGTCACCATATTTTGTATAGTACCCAATCATGCATTCTGTTTTATTTCCTGTACCGAGCACTATGCCACCTATGCTATTTGCTTTTGTATACAGAATACTCATGCGGATGCGAGCTTTCAGATTCCCGATAGCGTGATCGGTCGTTAGTTCATGTAACGACGTCTTGAATGCATCGAGGATTGGTTCGATAGAGACTGTTTCATACGAAACGCCAAGAGAAGTCGCAACTTTCGTCGCAAGTGTTGCATCTTCATCCGCATTGGTTGAAGAGGGAAGAATGAATCCATGCACGTTATCTTTCCCGAGTGTTTCTACAGCAAGATATGCGACTACTGCAGAGTCTATGCCACCACTGAGGCCAATGACAACGGGTTTATCCTTTACCTGTATTCGCAAAAATGTGAGGATAGCCTCTTTTTTATGAAGAATAGTCATATGTGTTTCTATCTATATATAGCATTGCTTAGTCTAGCAGACTTTCAATATTTTTCCAGTGTGTGCGCTATTGACATCTTTATTATAATTCTTTATACTCTCACTCACGTATTTCTAGCATCAATTTCATTGAGTTGTCTAGGCAATATCGTTGGCGCCATCGTCTAGTGGTTAGGACACCAGGTTTTCATCCTGGGAACAGGGGTTCGATTCCCCTTGGCGCTACGAGGGTTGACATATATCATATATTGGTGTATTCTTTCCCCATACCGCAGACAGTAGGTGCCGCAAGGCTTAAATACCCTACCGAGGTGAGTCTAAGTTGGCTTAGTTGACTAGGTTTTATCCGTCGACAATAGTCAAAAGGTCGAAGATTCACGAGTTGTTCTGTGGGAAACCACAGTTTTTTTGTTGAAATATTGTTTCAGCAAAAACCTAGTAAACTTAGATAACTTAGCACTATGGCTAAGACAAGAGTACAAAAAGAAGAAAAAGTGCAGAAGTTGGCTGACCATGTTAAAAGTGCAAAAGCAGTTGTTTTTGCAAATTTTCAAGGTCTTTCTGTTCAAGAGACAGAAGAACTTCGTGCAACATGTCGTGCAAACAATATCGTGATCAGCGCAAGCAAGAAAACGATTTTGAAACGTGCATTGTCTGACAGTGGCTTGGATGTAGATACCAAAGCATTTTCAGGTGGTGTTGCGACGGCATTTGGCATGGACGACGAAGTCGCGCCTGCACAGATCATTGCAACATTTGCAAAAAAACATGAGTTGATGACCATCTTTGGTGGTATTCTCGAAGGATCATTTATCGATGCAGCAAAGGTAAAAGAGTTGTCTCAGCTTCCAAGCAAAGAACAACTGTATGCTCAGCTCGTCGGTACAATCAACGCACCAATCTCTGGATTTGTCAACGTTCTCGCTGGCAATCTCAAAGACTTGGTCGGTGTATTGAACAAT
>PFLZ01000097.1:0-2701 GCA_002784795.1 Candidatus Magasanikbacteria bacterium CG_4_10_14_0_8_um_filter_42_12 | reverse complement strand
ACAAAAAGCATAATATTTACGTTGAATTTGTTGTAGATGTTCAAATTGTTGTATATGAGATAGCTATTTCATAAGACAACATCTAGAACAATTACAACAGTTACAACAATTACAACATCAATACATATGTCAGAAGAAACAACAGAAGAAAAAAAGGCAGTAGAAGTGCCTGCAAAGTTCAAATCTCTTGTAGAAGAGATCGAAAAAATGTCTGTCCTCGACCTCGCTGAACTCGTAAAGGTTCTCGAAGAAAAATTTGGTGTGAGCGCTTCTGCTCCTGCTATGATGATGGCTCCGCAGGGCGGAGCTGGAGACGCTGGTGCTGCTGCAGAAGAGAAGACAGCATTTACTGTCGAACTCACTGAAGCTGGTGCAAACAAGATCGCTGTGATCAAAGCTGTGAAAGCAGCAACTGGTCTCGGTCTTGCTGAAGCAAAGGGACTTGTTGACAATGTTCCATCTGCTATCAAGGAAAACGCCCCTAAAGCAGAAGCTGAAGAACTCAAGAAATCAATCGAAGAAGCTGGTGGAAAAGTAGAATTGAAGTAATTCAATTTTCTCTCAACCACTAAAAAACCGTCCTTGATTGGGCGGTTTTTTTGTATACAAAAAATCACCTGGTATGCAGATGATTTTTTGACTGATCCCGAGCAAGTGACGTGGCTGATGATCGACTCGCTCGGAGTCAGGATAGTCAGACGATGTCACTCGTCGGGGGACGACGCTACAGGTCGTTCGGCGTGCATTCGTTGTCGATGCACGTCGCCTGCTCGCTGCAGTCGTCGTTGCTCTCGCAGTACTTCGGGAGGCAGTGCATGTACGTTCTGTTGTTCCAGAAGGAACCACTGGAGCACCATGGCCGATCGGGCGAGCAACCATCGTCGTAGCCGTTCCAGTCGGGGTCTGCCTGTCGGCACTCCTGGCAGAGCTTGTGTCCACCTGGTGCGTATGAGCAGATGGGGCCATACATCGAGCCAGAACTTTGACAGTTCATCCCACTGTTGCAGACGTTCCCATCCTTGGGATCGATGCTGAACGTCGGGTTGACGCAGTGTCCAAACTGGCACACTTGACCAGCGCCGTTTGTGTCGCAGTCAATGTTGGACACGCACTGGTTCGGTTGTACGAGCGCTGGGGTGATGCACGTCAGTGTCTGCATGTCGATGCCGCCGGGGCAGTATTCTGCCGCCGTCGGTTTGTTGAGGCAGATGCCGACCTTCGTTTCCCCCGGGGCAAGTGCCTCGCAGTGTGGAAGCGTTTTGAGTATGATGATCCCGCTGACGATGCTCTTGTGTTCCGTGGCACCGATGCACGGGATCTGTCCATCGGTCGTGCAGTAGAGCTCGATCGGCAGGATCGGGACGAAGGTCCACTGCAGGGAAACCCAGTCCCAGTGCTTCTCGTATCCGAGGTTCGGGACGGCGGTGAGAACATTGTACTCACACTGGCGGTAGAACGGATTGCACCTGACTCCCCCCATGCCATCGAGGACCGTCTGCATGGTCTGGAGATCCTTGCAGTTCTTGTTGTTGTTCGTTGACATGTGTCTTGACGTCAGCCACCACAGATGTGGCGGCTTACACTTTGTGTACGTCGGGATCGTGCTGACCTCGACGTTGCCGTGGGTCTCGTCGGCGTGGGCCGAGGCCGTGGTGAAGGCGAGGACGATCAGCAGGGCGATGAACTGAGCAATGTGCTTTATGAGAAGCCTCCATATTGTGGCGCCGTAGCGCGAGTTGTACCTTCTTCATACAATAGTATACTAATTTTGTCAACTATGATAGTACTGTTTGTATCAAAAAATCATCTGCTATACAGATGATTTTTTGACTGATCCCGACGTGTAACGTGCTAAGTGACCTCTATCGAGATCAGCCAGACGAGTGTCACCCGTCAGGATGTCTGGTGCGCCGCGTCCTGCCCGCCGATCTCCGCCTCTACCAGTTCAGTGCTGGTAGTTGACCCGGATCTCCGCTTCGGGATACTTGAACACCTGGTCTTCGTTTGGGTTCAGCTCATGGAGCTTCACCATGTAGGTCGGGTGGTCTTTCTGCTCGACCTTCGAGCGATGTCCCTTCAGACTACCTGTACATGTATCAGCCACGACTGCTACCACCAAGATGATAGCAATGATCGGACCAATGACGGGGACGATCGATAGGAAGGCCGCTAGGACAATGGCTAATCCAATGTCTCCGCCGGCGTCTGCTGTAAGCATGCTTCCTCCGTTGTTGCTCAGCGCTGGTAGTTGATGCGGATCTCCGCTTCGGGGTACTTGAGCACCTGGTCGACGTATGGGTTAAGCTCCTGGAGCTTAACCACGTAGGTCGAGTGGTCCTTCTGGTTGTTCTGGCTGCACCCTTTGCGTCGGTCACAGGTATTGGACACTGCACCGAAGACGAGCGCAATGGCCAGGAAGGGCCCGATGAGGGGGATCATCGCGATTGCCGCAATGAGTCCTCCTCCGATCAGGAGTGCGAAGGCAAGTACCACGATCTTTTCACCGGAACTTTCTGCCAAAAGCGGCATGAATTCCATCTCGATAACCTCCTGATGTTGCAGTGGCGCCAGAAGGCGCGATAAATTGTCTGGCTATATCTTTACATGGGTCTTGCCTAGCAGAATATGGTATAATGCTAGTATATGACCATTAAGTACGCTAAAATAAGCGAAAAGTTAATAAAGAAAATTCTAAAATATT
>PFLZ01000144.1 GCA_002784795.1 Candidatus Magasanikbacteria bacterium CG_4_10_14_0_8_um_filter_42_12 | reverse complement strand
TATACTTACTCATGGATCTATTGTATCACGCCCCAGAGGGGCGGGGAATTAGACCCAGGAGAGATTAAAAAATCAGACAAAGTCTTGATCCTCAATTACGATAAACATGATATTCCAAACTATATTGGAGGCAATAGTTTTCTTGAAATGGGCTTTGCGTATATTTTGAAAAAGCCGATATACCTCTTGAACCCCATACCAAAAATCCCATACTACGAAACGGAAATTATTGCGATGAAACCTGTTATATTAGATGGGGAGTTAAAGAAAATACTAGAGTAAAAAAACGTTCACCAAATCAGTGGACGTTTTTTTATATTCTACATTCTACATTCTGCAATTCACAATTCCCCTTTCAACTCCTCCACCAACTTCTTTGCTTTCTTACTCAACTTCTTTGGAACAGCGACATTCACGGTCACATACTGATCTCCTCGCCCAGTCCGATGTAAGCGCGTCACACCAAGATTTTTTAATTTAAACTTTTGTCCTGGCTGGGTTCCTTCTGGAATCACCAGCTTTTTCTTTCCATCGAGTGTATCAATCTCTATCTTGTCACCAAGCGCAGCTTGTGCAAATGAAATAGAAACCTCAGTATAGATATCAAAATCATGTCGCTGGAATCCTGCTTTTGATCGTACATGTACTTGGACATACAGATCTCCTGCTTGACCTTGCGCCCCGGCACTTTCCCCTTTTCCCGTCAAACGAATCACACCACCATTATCAATACCACCAGGAATTTTTACTTTGTATGATGATTCACTTCTGACCATGCCGGCACCACTACAGTGCTTACAAGATTTTTCTGATTTTTTTCCAGCACCATGACAAGTAGGACATGTCACTGCAGTTTGCATCGCACCGAGGATGGTCTGTTGCACGCGCATGACTTGTCCGCGTCCACCACACTCGTTACACGTCGTTACGTCGCTCCCTGGCTCAGCGCCAGATCCACTACAGACATCACAATCATTTTGCTTTTGGAGCGTAATATATCGTTCTACACCAAATACAGCATCTTCAAATGAGAGCTCTATATCGACCTGAATATCATTGCCACGACGCTGCCGTCCTCCGCTTCTTCCTCCACCGCCAAAGCCAAACATATCGCCAAAAATATCACCAAAATCAAACTGAGCCCCGCCTCCCTGAAAACCACCGCCGCCGCGGGCAGCTCGCATAAAGTCTTCCCAGCCAGCGCCACCACCAAAACCACCTTGCTGTTGGAAATCAGCACCATATTGGTCGTACTGCTTGCGCTTCGTTTCATCCCCGACGACCTGATAGGCTTCGTTCACTTCTTTGAACATTGCTTCATCTCCTCCTGGTTTATCTGGATGATGCTTGTGCGCGAGCTTTCTGAATGCTTTTTTTATTTCGTCTTGCGAAGCCCCTTTTTCAACGCCGAGAATTTTGTAGTAATCTTTACTCATGTTACAGAAACTAACAATTAACTATTAACAACTAACAATCTTACTTTGGATGTATTGCTCTCCAGAGGAGTTTTGCCGTATCTTCGGTGCATGCAAATACTTTTGTATATTGTTCTTCATTCATATATGTCTGTTTTTTTGCAAAGGTCAATAAATACTTCGTCTCTTTCAAAGATCCAAATGCGATGATAAGAAACCTCCGAAATTCTTTTTCACCCTGCCTTGCAAACCCTTCAATAATATTCAATATCACGGATAACCCAGCTCTTCGTAACTGCGACGTCAATCCATACCGTTCATGTTTTGGGAAATCTTTCGTGACATCATATACCAGTTCAGCCAACAAATCAGCCTTTTCAAACAACGGATTTCTCTTTCCCTCCATCATATTTTTTTGTTAATTGTTAATAGTTAATTGTTCATTGTCACTTCACCGGAAACCCATATACCGTATCAGGCTCGTCAGATTCCTTTATAACGCCAAACTTCTGTTCATACTTCTGCACATTCTCCTGCATCGCTCTGATCATCCGCTTCATGTGTCCAGGGCTCATGATAATACGACTGTTCAATGTCCCTTGTGGTGGAAATATATTCATAAAATCCACAACAAATTCTTCTTTTGTATGATTGATTTGTGCAACATTTGCATATCGTCCTTCGAGTACTTCATCCTTTGCTTTGATATGAATTTGTTTTTGCTGTTCGTCTGACATATACAACTATTTACTTGTCACCAAATTGGCGGAGTTAAACACAACACGAAATGCTTTGCAATAAATCACAACCGAATTATACTCGCTCACATCGGCATCTGCGGGTACGACGTAATTTTGATTTCCTTTATTTCCTTTCAATGCACCAAGCTCGATATACTCTCCCAGATGCCCAGCTTTTTCTACATCACTACTTTTTGAGAGGACGACGCGGAGATCAGGCCCATTCAACACATCAAGATTTTCGAGACGTACAATCGTATCACTCCCATCACCAAGTTTTATGAGTCGTACATTCCCAGTCCCTTCATGTGCAACCGTGACAAATGCGCCTGTCGCAAGTTCTTTTGGATTTGCGACATCCATCATATCTTCTGACATGTCTGTGTCTTCCATCTGTGACATCTCTTCCATAAACTGGTTCATCGTGTCTTCGTCTGTGATCTGCTCATCGAGGTTACTGCCATTATCCATGCTTGCCTTCAGCTCTGCGACTTTTTTCTGTAGGTCTGTCGTCTTTGTATCCGCGAGTTTCTCCCCTGCTTTTTGGAGCCCTTGCCCAGCTTTGCTCATGACAAAATCAAGTGCAGACGCAACTTTTGGATCGAGTTCTTCATCGACTTTTTTATCAATAAACAGTGGTGATAAGAGCCACCAGCCGACGCCGAGGATTGCGAT
>PFLZ01000060.1 GCA_002784795.1 Candidatus Magasanikbacteria bacterium CG_4_10_14_0_8_um_filter_42_12 | reverse complement strand
GAGTATACAGAACTCCATAGCAGTCACCAATTACGGTTGTTATAGAGAACTGATACCCCGCCCCTCTGGGGCGGGGAGCTTCATTATGCGTTTTATTTGCAAATTATCTGGATAAAAATTGACCAATAAACACAATTTTTTATTACTACTAACGAGATATCTCATACATTGATGGTACTCATTTCTTGATATCCTTGGAATTACTTTTATTTCTAGAATAATTTTATCATCTACTAAAAAATCGACTCTGTTTCTTCCTTTTCTTTCTCCTTCAAAACTTTTTGACAGTACATACTCTCGTGTATAAGGAATGTTTTTTACCTTAAATCCATATTCAATTGCATCACAGTATTGTTTTTCATTTCTATAGGAACCAAGATAGTTGTGTACCGTATACAATATACCACGGATTTTGTAGCTCAAATTTTCATGTAAAAGTTCTACCCTCCCCATAAGAACATATCAGTAAATCAGGATTATCCGATATCGGTAAGTACATTATAACCATTTATTTCTTCTCATAATGAAGAGTGCTAATAATATCACGATTGCCAACATGGCAAACATCCCCCAGACCATAAATGGGTGATGGGCAAAGGGAAGGTTGTCGATATTCATACCATAAATACCTGAGAGCAGTGTAAGCGGCAAGAGACCTACCGAAATGGCCGTGAGTGTCCCGACCACTTTGTTGGTTCGTTGTGTGATCAGGGATTCTACCGTCACATGCAAGCCATCCACCGTATCTCGGTATGTATCTAGGATAACCCAAATTTTATTCAAGTAATCCACAACATTGTCAAAGTACACATTCAAATCTTCACTCATGAATGGTTTTCTCATATGTGACAAATTTGCTATGACGTATCGCTGTGGGTCGATGATGCGTCTAAAACTCAACACATTTCTTCTGTGGACGGCGAGTTCTTGGACAATGTTTGGATTGCGCTCTCCAGAAAATACATTAGTTTCCATTTTTGAAATTTGTTTGCCGATATTATTGAGGGTGCTTCGGGAATTTTGGAACAGCGCTTCGAGTACGTGGTAAAACAAAAATCCAGATGTGCTGCTCATCCATTCACGTTTTGTCTGTCTATTCTTCATACATTTGTAAAAGAAATTTTTCATTTCTTTCACCTTGGTATTTTGAATCGTAATCAAAAAGTTTTCTCCTATAAAACAGTCAACTTCAAGTGGCACAATCGTTTTTGTATTTCCTTGCCAATGTGGCACTTGGAGGACGACAAACAAATAATTTTTGTAGGCATCTACTTTTGGTGTCTGACTTTCGCTCTGTATATCTTCAATATCAAGATGATGAAAGTTGTGATTTGTTCTGAGATAGGTCAACGCTTCTTCATCTATGCGGTCGATGTTGATCCAGGTGAGATGCTGTTGTGTAATCACTTTGATAGCCATACGAGCTCTTAGTTACCGTGATAATATATTTTTAGTATAGCATAATCTGTACCATCCTGAGGATTGCCATTGTCATTCACTGCGACGTTGACCGTTGTCCCATGTTTGTCTACAAAACGTACATGTTGTGCCTGTTTTTCAGATGTTTCTTCGTATCCTGCTTGTAGGAGTGCGCTACGGTAATATGATTGGATAAAGCTAGGTGCAGCCTGGAGTTCTGACCATGTAACGGTGACGACCTTCCGATGGTCGGCGAGTGGTGTGCCGAGAATACGAATAAAGGATTCCCAGAGTGTTTCTGTGTCTGCGCCCGTTGCTTCGTCTGCACTTTCTATTGCGAGGATGAGTGGAGAAAGAATTGCTTTTGGGACAAACGCGAGGAGCTCAATTGCTTGGCCACGCTCATCTCCTGAAATATATGTGACAGTATCAATATTTTCACTATCATAGAGTGGTATTTCTGCTGGGAGATCTGTTGGGACTGTTGATACTTTTTTTGTGTTTGGGCTGACGATAAGATGGATCAGCAAGCTAAACACTATCAAAAGGACAATAATGATGCCTAACAAGGTTCCACAGCTTCGCTTGAGGCAAGATGATCGTTTTTGTATTTCATCTATTGGTGGCCCTTGGATTTGGATATCGTCTACTTCTCGAGGCATAAAAATGTATGCAAATATAAGCTATGATAGCAGAAAATTGTCCATTTGTACATATGGGTGTTGGTCAGGTATGATAGACTGTATATATCACTTATTAGTATTCACATCCTATGAAAGTTACCTTTTTGGGTGCGGCACATGAAGTCACTGGATCCTGTCATTTTATTGAAACAAAAAGTGAAAAGATTCTTTTTGATTGTGGCATGTTTCAGGGGGGACAGTTCAATGAAGAAAAAAATCATGAAGATTTTGGATTCGATCCTGCGAGCCTGGATGCCGTGGTCGTCAGTCATGCACATCTGGATCACACAGGTCGCATCCCAAAACTTGTTCGGGATGGATTTCGTGGTCCTATTTATGGGACAGACGGTACGCTCGAATTGGCAGCACTGATCTGGAAGGATGCATACCATATCATGAAGTATAACAACAAAAAAACAGGGGATCCTGTGTTGTATACTGAGGAAGATGTCCAAAGAGCGATGTTACAATGTCATGCACAACCATATCGAAAGCCCTTTTCTATTGGGAGTGCGACCGTCGTACTCAAAGATGCCGGCCATATTTTTGGTTCTTCATTTATTGAACTCACGGCAGATGGAAAAACAATAGGTTTTTCTGGTGACATGGGAAATGAACACGTTCCTATTTTGCAAGATTCAGAAAAATTGAGTCCAGTGGATTTGCTTATTTGTGAATCTACCTATGGTGACCGTTTGCATGAGAATGAAAAGATGAGAAAAGATATTCTACTTGATCTGGTAAAAGAAGGCGTTGCACGAGGAGGGACGATCATGATGCCGGCATTTTCTCTCGAACGAACGCAAGAAATTTTGTACATGCTGGACGAAATGGCAGAAGAAGACAAAACATTGCCACGGTTTCCTATCTTCCTCGATAGTCCACTTGCCATAGATGCGTTGCCAACATATACCAAATACACAGAATATTATGATGTTGATGCAAAAGAAAAACACATGGCAGGGAATGATTTTTTCAAGTTCAAGCAGCTGACCATTACTCGTACCGTAGAAGAATCAAAAACAATCAATACTGCTCCCACACCAAAGATGATCATTGCAGGTTCTGGAATGATGAATGGTGGGCGTATTATGCATCATGCCATGCGATATCTGTCTGATCCAAAGTCAACACTGATTATTGTTGGGTATCAAGCACAGGGGACACTTGGGAGAAAACTCTACGAAGGTGCAACGCATGTACGAATTTTTCATGAAGATATTGCTGTACATTGTACGATCAAAGCTATTGGTGCTCTCTCCGCACATGGAGATCAACAGAAAATGCTTGATTGGATAGGCAGTGCTGGAGTAGCTCCAAAGAAAATTTGTTTTGTTCATGGAGAAGAGTCTGCTGCGACGGTGCTCGCACAGAAGGCACAAGAACAATATGGTGTGAAGACCGTTGTTCCTGCCTTTGGAGAGTCCGTGGAGGTGGAGTAAGAGGAGGTGTTAGAGTATTAGAGACTTAGGTATTAGTTTATATTATTGATATGTAGGGCTCTTTGTGTTAGTTTGAAATTCTATGAAGTTTCAGTTACATTCGCATTACAAACCCGCAGGCGATCAACCGACAGCAATCAAATCGCTTGTTTCGGGTATCAAAAAAGGAGACAAACGACAAACATTGCTTGGTGTGACTGGTTCTGGAAAGACCTTTACTATTGCAAACGTGATTCAAGAGGTACAAAAACCAACACTTGTGATCGCACATAATAAAACATTGGCAGCACAGCTCTGCAATGAATTTCGAGAGTTTTTTCCTGACAATGCCGTGGAATATTTTGTCAGTTATTATGATTACTATCAGCCTGAAGCATACATATCATCGAGTGATACCTATATAGAAAAAGAAGCACAGATCAATGAAGAAATTGATCGACTTCGTCATGCCTGTACGCAAGCTTTATTGACTCGAGAAGATGTGATCATTGTGGCATCTGTATCAGCTATTTATGGACTTGGTTCACCGACAGAATATGAAAAAATTGTGTTGCATCTCGAAGTTGGACAGCGACTCGATCGTCGAGCGGTGATGCAACAATTGGTGGATATGCAATTTGAACGAATGAACACCGATCTTGTTCGAGGATCGTTTCGTATGCGTGGACAGATATTTGAGATGATGCCAGTAAACGAAGAAATCATATATAGATTGGAAGTAAGTGACAAAATTGAATTAATTGAGCGCATAGATCCAGTAACACGGAAAGTGGTAGGAGGGACAGGTCGCGACCTGTCCGTACGAGAACAAGAAGATCTGTGGCTCTTTCCTGCAAAACATTATGTCATGAGTAGCGAATCTCGAGATCGAGCTATTGGCAGGATTGAATCAGAGATAAAAGAGCAATTAGCCTTATTCAAAAAACAAGGAAAAGTTTTGGAATTCGAACGATTGAAAAGAAGAGTGGTGCATGACCTAGAGCTCATAAAAAATGTGGGATATTGTAATGGTATTGAAAATTATTCTCGACATTTTGAAGGACGTGATGAAGGGGAGCCACCGTTTACGCTGATTGATTATTTCAAATATGGATCACGGTCATTTTTGACAATCATTGATGAATCGCATGTGACGGTTCCACAGATTCGTGCGATGTACAATGGTGATCGTGCGCGAAAAGATTCTCTGGTAGACAATGGATTCCGTTTGCCAAGTGCACGAGACAATCGTCCGCTGCGTTTTGATGAATTTGATGCTCGTATCGAAGATGTCGTGTATGTATCTGCAACGCCGAGTGAGTATGAACGAGAAGTGAGTACGAATATTGCAGAGCAGATCGTGCGTCCTACTGGGCTTATTGATCCAGAGGTGATCATCCGTCCTGTGACCGAAACAGAGGAAAACCCTTCTCAGGTAGATGATGTCATCGCACGAATTCAAGAGAGAATAAAGAAAAAGGAACGAACACTTGTTACCACACTGACAAAGCGCATGGCTGAGGATCTTACAGAATATTTGCAAGAGCGAGGGGTAAAAGTGAAGTATTTGCATAGTGATATTCTGACTATCGAACGTATCGAAATTATTACGTCACTTCGTAAAGGAGAAGTCGATGTTATTGTCGGCGTCAACTTGCTCCGAGAAGGACTGGATATTCCAGAAGTATCGTTTGTGGCAATTCTCGATGCAGACAAAGAAGGATTCCTTCGTAGTGAAACAAGTCTGATCCAGACGATTGGGCGCGCTGCGCGAAATGTGAATGGGCAGGTGGTCCTCTATGCAGATCATATGACAGGCTCTATCGAGCGAGCAATAGAAGAAACAGATCGTCGTCGAGAAAAACAACTTGGCTACAATAAAAAACATGGCATCACGCCAAAGACAATTGAAAAAACAATTCGAAATATTCTTGAAGAATTTGGACTTTCTGCTACGAAAGAAACGAATGCCAAAAAAGCGAGAAGTCGAAGGATAAAAGAAATAGCACGTCTTGATATGATCGGTGATGGGCGATCGATTCCAGATATTATCAAAGATAAGCAACAGAAGATGAAAGAGGCTGCGAAGAATCTTGAGTTTGAAGTGGCTGCGATACTCAGAGATGAGATACGTGAGTTGTCAGCGAGAGAAAAAACGACTGGAAAGAAAAAGGGGGAAAAGTAATTGTGTTGATACATATAAAAAGTCCCTCCGATATATTCGGAGGGACTTTTTTTGTACATTATAACGTTGTACTTGTTGAAGAATCTGTCGTTGTTGTCGTCTCTGTCATTGCTTCTTCTGCAGACGTACTCATGTTTTCTGTACTTGTGGTGTCAGTCGTTGGTACTTCTCCTTCTGGAGTGGTCGTGCTCACTTCTTCGATGAGTATTATTTCTTCTGTTGACGTCGTGTCACTGATTGCGTATTCAGTTTCGAGTGGTGTTGGCTCTTCTGATTGTATTTCTTCGGTTTCATTTGTCACTTCTGCTGTATCAGATATTTCCATTTTTTTTACGGGCGCTGGTCCAGATAAAACGTCGACCGAGATATCATCGCTGTAGAATGCGCAAGCATCTCCATCACTGCTGGTACAGATACGGAAGTGTTGTTCACCTGCTGGGAGGTTTACCCATGTTGCAGAACTTCGGTTTCCTTGCTGGCGGAACCAAAATGTTTTTCCATCATGTGATGGATTTGGGTCTTCACTTCTGAGGAGAATAAATCGTGTTGGTTCGGCGAGGTCTCCGCTCAGTTCCCATTCAAATTTTACTTGTCGTGCACCGACTGCTGTTGCTATGAGTTGGATATTATCACTTCCTGTCTGTTTCTTTCCTATTGTTTCGTTTGTTTGTTCGGATGTCGTATTGTCTGAGGTGTCTGTTGATGGTGAGGATGGGGTATTGGAACAACCCGCTCCTACGAGGATGAGTGTGAGTGCGAGCGTCCCTCCAAAAGAAGCAATTCTTTTCATATATAGTGAATTATGAGTAGGCAGCCGTAGTGTAACGATCTTGTTTCTATTTTGCAAGTATATATTTCTTCCCTTCCTTTTTGTCACCAATCCCGATTGGATCGGGACAAACAGCTTTCCCCTTAAAACCCTTGGTTATAAAAAGTCTTGTTACTTTTTTTATACAAAAAACCATCAGTGTATAACACTCATGGTTTTGAAAATAGTATAGATATTACACTTCTGAAATTTCAATCAATTCTATCTCAAATGTCAGATCTTTTCCTGCAAGTTCTGGATTTGCGTCTATGGTGATCGTGTCATCTGTAACATTGGTCACCGTGACAATCGCCATCCCATTTGGTTGTGGAATTTGGAGTTTGTCTCCTGTTGCGACTTTATCGCGGATGTCTTCTGGAATATTATTTTTGGGGACATCGCCCACGAGTTCATCGCGACGGTCGCCGTATGCTTTGTGAGAGGGGAGCGTTTCTTTTTTTGTGTCCCCAACACTCATGCCGGTCACCATGTCATCAAATCCTTCAATCACCATGCCACCACCCACAATAAATTCTAGTGGTTCACGATTTTTTGATGAATCAAAGATCGTGCCGTCTGCGAGTGAACCTGTGTAGTGTACGGTTACTTTGTGTCCTTTTGCTGCTTTTGACATAACGCGTGTATTAGTTATATTCTTCCGAGATCGAGTTCATCTTTGATGCTGATTTGTTCGACAAATTCAGGAACATGAGAAACGAGGATCATGGCACCTTCATATTCATTGATTGCTTTTGCGATGACTGGCAGATGGCGGAAGTTGATATGATTGGTAGGTTCATCGAGGATCAGGAGACCCGGTTCTTGCAAGACAAACCGTGCATAGACGAGCAATCCTTTTTGTCCTTCGGACAATGCTCCTACAAGATTTTGAAGGACTTTTGAACTCAGAAGAAATCGTGATGCGGTGCGGTAGATGACTTCATCGTCTGGGACGCCCATCATTTCTTTCAGAGAATGAAATGCTGTTTTATTGAAATCTAGTCCAGAAAAATCTTGTTTGTAATATGCAACACGCACGCCGTCGCCAATCTTGATGCCGTCGGTTTGTTCTTCTGCGATGCGTTTCAGGAGGGTGCTCTTGCCAATGCCGTTTGGTCCTTTGATGAAGAGTCGGTCTCCACGGCGGAGGCGGATGTCGACTTCTTTTTCAACGACTTCATGATTCTTCAATACAGAGACATGATTCATGCTCAAGATTTCTTCTTTGTATGCTTGTGCTGGAATCTCAAATCGAGTGATCGTTTTATCTTCTTGCATGACGTCTACCATATTTTCTTCATCTTCTGCGACTTCTTCACGCATCTTTGCTGCGAGTTTTCTCATTTTTCCTCCTTTATTTGAAAAGAAGTTGATCTTGTCTTTTCGGTCTTGAATATTTCTTTGGAGTTGTGCATTTTTTCGTTCTTCACGTTCTATTTGTGCATTGATATTTTCGAGTACGTCGAGATAGTTTCCTTGGTACTGATTTATTTTTTTTGTGTATTCATTCAGATGCAAGACACCGTCGGTAAATGAATTCAAAAAGTACGTATCATGAGAAATAACAACGACCGTCTTTTCGTACATGATGAGGAATGTAGTGAGGTGTCCGATACCATCATCATCGAGATTGTTTGTTGGCTCGTCGAGGAGGAGAATATCTGGTTGTTGGATCAATGCGTGTGCCAAGAGAAGGCGAGCTTGTTGACCTCCGGACGTGTCTTTGATTTGTTTTTCGAGCGGAATATGGTAGTTCACAACGTCGAGAACATCATAGATGAGTTTGTCGAGGTTGTGTTTTTTTTCTGTAAATGCTGTTTCAAAATATTCTCGGACAGTCAGCTCTTTGTATTCGTCTGCCATGATTTGTTTTGCTATTGCGATTGTTGCGTTGTCTGAGATAAGAACACGTCCTTCTACTGGTTGAATTTCTCCGGTGATGAGTTTGAAAATTGTGGATTTACCAGCTCCATTTGGTCCCATGATCGTTATTTTGCTATTTTTTCGTATAGAAAAACTGACGCCATCGAGAATGGGTTTGATTTCATCGTAGTGAAATTTGACGCCGTCAAAGCGGAGGATGACAGATTCTTGTTGTGCCATAGTGCGATATTAAAAACGGCTCTAACTATAGCCGTTTTTCACTCGTTTGTCAATCTTATTGGGCTTCATTGACTTTTTTTATAGAAAATGATAGCGTTTTTATATTACTTTGGAGGATGGAGGTCCGAAGGTGGCAATGACGAATGAGGAACGTAGGCAGCTCTCGACCAGAGTTCGAAATCTGTTGAACGGGTACAGCATCGATGGCGATCAGATCACATGGATCGCCGTCGACGCCGAGGAGATGCTCGTCAAAGTTGGTCTCAACACCGGTGTTCCCGAGAACCTGCCGGAGAAGTTCGAGGGGTACCAGCTACAGTTCGAGGGAGGAGGTGGAAGAGTTCGCCTTCTCACTGTCGAGATCAAGTAGGCGTTCGGCGTACATCTTGTAAGGGCATGTCCTCGCGACATGCCCTCTTGCTTTTTATAGACTATTTCACATCCTCCAGCACTTCCTCTACATGCTCAGCAGGTTTTACTTTTTCGTAATGCTTTGCGATATTTCCTTCTTCATCTATGAGAAATGACTCTCGTGAGACGCCCATGTATGTTTTCCCAAACATACTTTTTTCTTTCAAGACGTTGTAGGCTTCTACCACTGTGCCATCTTCATCAGCGAGGAGAGGAAAGTTCAGCTGAAATTTTTCTGCAAATTTTTTATGTGAATCTACACTGTCTTTACTTACACCCAGCACTTGCACGCCGTGATCTTTGAGTTCATTGAGTCTATCACGAAAATTACACGCTTCAGTCGTGCAGCCTGGTGTGTCATCTTTTGGATAAAAGTAAAGCAGGACTTTTTTGCCTGCATAGTCTTTTAGGCTATGCATCTTGCCATGTTGGTCGGCGAGAGTAAAGGATGGGGCAGGGGAGTTAAGTTTGATCATAGTATGTTGGTTTATGATTGAGTTGTGTCCTTCTATAGTAGTGGAATGTCTATGATTGAGCAAGCGAATTCAGGTAGTATTATTGACAAAATGGCTTTTTTTTGATTATCTATGCATCAGTTGGGAGCTTTTCCAACGTCAGGAGGAAGACGCGATGATGACGTTCATATTTGAAGGGGAAACTTTCGAAGTCTGCCCTGACAGGCTGGAGGCAAAACAGGGGATTTGCTACGTTTTTCACCCGTCGTCCGGGTGGATGATGTTGTCTGTCCTTCGATTTGTCAGGTGCGGGGGGCTCGAGGTGAAGGATTCTTCCCCTTGGAGTCCACGAGGTCCTAGTGTCCTCGTTGCTCATCGTCTCGGTGGCAACCAGGAGCTGATCACGGCGCAGGAAAAGACCTACGACAACGAGGACGCCTTCGCTCTTGCGAGGACCCGACATGGGTTCTTTGGAGTTTCGGCGTTGGTGTGGTCAGCACTCGTGCTGGGGCTCACTGTGATGGCCTTGTTCATCGCCTACAACTCAGGACACTGACCACCCCGATGTCGTGCGCATTGTCGCACCGATCGTCGGGGACAATGCAAAAGCAGCTTTGTGAAAAGGCTGTTTTTGTTTTTACTAATTTTTTTGAGTGTATACTATTGACAACATGTACATTTTTTGCTTATCTATGCGCAAACAGGGAGCCCAACTACCCATGTGAGGAGAGGAACGCATGCTGTTCAGTTTCCTTAGCCACACGTTCCAGACGGAGTGGCCTCGAGTCCATGATGAAGCTCGTAGCATCTGCTACGTGTGGGTGCCATACTTTGGTTGGCACAAGATTACGCTAAAGTCCTGCCACATCAGCGGCGAAACCGGTGTTGTGGATTATTGCGAGGCCGTACATTTTCGACCCAGCGACAGCATGGTCGCAAAGCGTCTCCTTCCGGGAGACATCGTCAGTGACTACTACGTGGATTGCATCGAGAGTACGCTCCGCACCAAGGATGGTCTCGCAATCGAGCAGGCTAGCGACCTGAGTGTGCGCCGTACGCGGCAGAGGGATGTGTCCATCGTTCTGAACGTGTTCCAGCTCATCGGCATCCTCATCCTGGCGATGGTCCTGCTTAGCAACAAGTAGAGGCCTGCCGTCGTACAACACGGGCTCCCACCCCGACGCGCTCACGCGCTGACTGGCCCTTCGTGGTCGATCAGAAGAGCGAGCGCGTCGGACCAGTCAAAAGCAACTCTATAAAGGGTTGTTTTTGTTTTACTCAAGGATTACGTAGATTATTTTAGGATTGCGCAGAATTTTCAGTTTGTTGACAATTTTAAATCTTTAGTGTATGCTGTAGTTGTATCTAAAGTTGTAACTCTATAAGTATGAATAATCTTGTTTCACTCAAGGAACTTCGCACAAAACTCAGTGATTATACAAAACGTGTTTCTGAACATGGAGATAGTTTTATTATTCTCAAAAAATCAAAGCCTGTGTTTAAGATCGTTCCGATAGAAGAAGATTCTTGGGAAACGGTTGTGGATTTTACAGAGATTGACAAAACAGGCGTGTCATTTGAAAATGTGAAAAAGGCGGCGGCGTTACTGGCATAAATTTTCTATGGATAAGATTCTAAAATTTTTGAAAAGATTGTCCAAAAAGGAATTGAAGAAAGTGCTACAGATCTTGGATGATATTGAACAGGGGGATACATCACATCTCGATGTGAAGCGTTTGTCAGGACATAAAAATATTTTTCGTGTGCGAGTAGGGGATGTTCGGATTCTCTATATTCGTTCAAAAACAGCGTATCGATTGGTGAGTATTGAACGGCGATCTGATACAACGTACAATTTGTAATTTTTAAAAGCAGCTTTGTAAAAAGGGTTATTTTTGTTTTTACAGACTTTGCTCAAACTTTATCACATCCTCTAGCGACTGCTGATGAAATTTTACACTACAGCCGTCAAATGAAATGCGAATATCTGGATTTATTTTTTTCTCAAGATCTTTTGTTTCAAAAGAGACATGCGGATATTTTTTCATGAATGCCTCAAACGAGGTATCAATCACAAACTCCGCATGTTCGAGTCCGCTCGCATAGTGTTTGCCAGGCTTTGGAGAGGGAAGCTCGAGCAGGGGAATGTGTCTTTCTTTGTAAGTGATTGGTTCGTGGAGTTTATATGTAGAGATGAGTCTGCCGCTGACCATTGTTTCGCTCAGGACTGTGCCGTAGTCGGCGAGAATGTTTTTATATCTTTCATATTCTTCCGCAGTTTCGACGCGATAGCAGATATGGTCGAGGAAAAATGGTGATACATCAATATCAACCTCGACAAGGGAAGAAAAAATGTTGTCTAGAAATTTTGTTGTGGAGTCGATGTGGTGGTCAAGTCCAGTCATACTCGTAAAAATTGGCTGGCTCCATAGTCCCGAAGGGCTGTGGAGCCAGCTTTTTTAAATTATTGACCCAATAAAGATTCTAGTGCCATAACATGACTACAGGTGGTAGTTTTAGCATAGAATGTGCAATCACAAAACCAGATATTTCCTACTTTTTTCAAAGTACGAACGCCATGATCTGACTGTAATGTAACAATACTTCCTTTCATAACAAATCGAGCAGGCTGATTTGCATAGCGTATCGCTTTTATTTGCTTTTTTTCTATTTCTTTCATAATTTTTTGGCTGGCTCCATAGTCCCGAAGGGCTGTGGAGCCTAGATGCTACGGTCGTGGATCCAATTCTATAATATCATGTTTTTCTTTTATCCAGTTTCGTGCAGAGGAATATTGCCAATCTTCAGGCTGCTCGACATACCCTTTTTTGACCGGATTGAAATAGATATATTTGATTTTGGTGAGTAAAAAAGTATCTGAATAAATGACCTCAGGATAATTTTCTCGTTGCCAAATTTGTGTTACGTATCCTTTTTTTCTGTTGTAACTATTGTTCAGGATGTTGAGAATGTACGATCGATTATCTTTTTCAAGAAGCTTCCA
>PFLZ01000162.1 GCA_002784795.1 Candidatus Magasanikbacteria bacterium CG_4_10_14_0_8_um_filter_42_12 | reverse complement strand
TCACTTCGTGAGGGTGCATATATTGTATAGGTGCCACCAAGTTGCTCAATGATATTTCTACCAATGAAACCATTTCCACCTGTCAAAAAAATTGTTTTTGGCTGTCCCATGGTATATTAATTATAAGGTTGCATATCCTGTTCATCACCTTTTTCCTTTTTTTCTTGTTCAGCCACCATATTTTTTTCAACTTCGTTACTATCCAAAAATGGAAACATGTCCTCAAACGGTTTTGAAACAAACTTCCCATCTGGTAACTTTTGAGAACTTGTCCTCGGAACAAGCAATTGATATTCTGGCGTCATGACATCGCATACAACTGGGCCATCATAGTCCAATACTTCTTGAATTTTTTCATCCATACTCTCTACGGAATCAATGCGTACAGCTTTTAAACCGTAGGCGTCAGCGACTTTGACAGAATCAGGGCACCACAACCCACTCTCAGGGTCAGTCCCGATAAAGCGCCCTTCCATATAATTTTTTTGTGTGTGCTTGATAAGCAAGTATCCATTATTGTTGAAAATAAAAATTTTGACTGGAAGCCTATAATGTTTTATGGTAGCAAATTCCTGAATATTCATTTGAAGACTCCCATCTCCTGTAATACAGATTGTTCGTTTTCGATCGTTTGCAGTACATGCCCCGATAACGGCTGCCCAATACCCCATTGAAGAAAGTCCACCTGTCGTGAGATACCGTTGTCCCTGCTTGAGTTTCCAAGCTTGTGCAGCCACATGAAAACAAGAACCTGTATCTACCATAACCATGTCTTTGGCATTCGTAAGTTCTGAAAGCCGTTCAGTGAAATAGTAGGAATTGACTGGCTTTTCTGTTTTATATTCTGGGAGTACAGCTGAATATTTATCTTTCCAAGAACGACACAACGAAACCCATTCTTCTGGAATATCAATCGATGTTTCTGTTTGTAGCTGTCGTATCATTTCCTGCAAAAAATCTTTTGCATCTTGATGAATTTTGACGTGTATCTCTGTCCCAGGTTTGTCCAACTCTTTTTGATCAATATCTACAACGATCTTTTTTGCATTTCTTCCAAAATCTTTTTGGTTATGTCCTACCAAAGAAGTCGCAAGCCGACACCCGATGACAAGCATGACATCTGCATTTTGTGTTGCAAAATTCCCTGCTCGAACACCATATGTTCCTGGTCTACCAACATAGAGTGGATGATTTGTCTCAAGAATATCAATTCCCAATCGAGACGTAAGCACAGGAACACCTAGTTTATTTATCACTGTCAGACATTCTTGTATAGAATCCGAAAGTCGAATCCCCTGTCCCAAAAGAAGCAATGGACGTTTTGCCTGACGCAGGTCTGCAATAACATCTTTGATCTGTTGCACAAGAAGTTTGGTATCAGGATGTTCATCTGGAGTAAATTCCTCAAGCGGACCATCGGGAACAACACTTCGTTGAATATCTATTGGGACATCCAGCCACACCGGACCTGGACGACCTGTTGTAGCGAGGTGATATGATTTTTGTAAATAAAATAAAATTTTTGCTGGTTCATCAACGGTAACAAAATATTTTGTCACACTCTTTACAAGAGGACCGATATTAATTCCCTGCACACCATACTGCCGTATACCACTTTCTTGCTGATACTGAACATGACTCAGATCACATTGTCCAGAAATGACAATCATAGGGGAAGAATCAGTATACCCACCGACCACACCATTCATAGCATTCACAGCTCCCGGTCCTGCGGTGACCATAGCAATAGCAGGTTTCCCAGCCACACGCCCATACGCATCTGCTGACATCGCAACAGTTTGTTCATGGTGCGTACATGTTACCTTCATTCTTTTCTCTCGATACACAGCATCATTGAGAAACATAGCTTGACCACCCGTAACCAAAAATACTTCTTCCACTCCCTTCTCAGCAAAAAATTGTATTATATAATCGGCTACGTTCATACACACAAAATTACTTATTACACGTATTATTTTTGAGCATTCTTTTCTGCAAGTTCCATCGCCACTTCTATCACAATATCCTCTTGTCCGCCGACAACTTTTCTTTTTCCAAGCTCCATAAATAAATCTCTGGCGTCGATACCGAAACGTTCCGCAGCTCTCAGTACTGGCATTTTGAACCCAGAAAACACCCCTGCCATACCACTCACAATACTTATAGCATCAGTCTCTTGTGGTTTTGTCATTATACCCCGCACGACATCTTCGCTTGCATCAAGTAACGCATACAGATCAACATCTACAGGAATGCCACTTTTCTGCAAGAGGGCAACCAATGCTTCCAACTGACAATTTCCTGCCCCAGCACCAAATCCCCGTGTCGTGCCGTCGATAATGGTAGCACCTGATTCAATAGCCATATACGAATGCCCGACGGCCATCGCAAGATTGTCATGTCCATGAAAGCCCACAGGGACATCGAGATGTTCAACAAGATGAGAAATGGTTTCTCGTACCAAAGGCGGTGTAGAGGCACCAGCAGAATCCATAATTAATATACCTTGCGCCCCATACGATACCATTTTTTTTGCTTCTTCCAAAAGTACTTCTTTTGTTGTGAGATGATACATCATCAATACTCCATAAACCTCTACAGATCGTTCACTGAGATATGATATATATTGTTGAGTCACATCAGCTTCAGTACAATGAGCAGCAACACAAACCATATCAACACCCAAGGCAAGAGCAGGAGCGAGATCATCTTCAATCGTTGCAAATCCAGCCAAAAAAAATGCGCCCAATTTTGTTTTTTTAAGTGAGGCTCGTGCTGCTGACAACATTTCACCATCAGAAATGGCTGAAAG
>PFLZ01000124.1 GCA_002784795.1 Candidatus Magasanikbacteria bacterium CG_4_10_14_0_8_um_filter_42_12 | reverse complement strand
AGGAAATGAGTATACAGAACTCCATAGCAGTCACCAATTACGGTTGTTATAGAGAACTGATACCCCGCCCCTCTGGGGCGGGGAGCTTCATTGTAGAAATGAATACAACGGTATTGAGTATGGGATTGAAGTCTACAGATGCCGAAGGACTGTATATCAACAGTGGTGCGCGAATTCCATCCGACATGGCGCAGGCGAGACGTATGCTCATTATCGACAATACTGCAGGCCTTGCAAAGGTTGCTGACTTTGACGAGACCGTCTTTGTAAACGAAGGAGACCAGGCAGTAGAAGGATTTGATCCATATGGTGTGCCACTTCATAAAGCTGAGCAGGCATCACGTGTGTATCTCGGTGTGCGCAATGATGGAAAAGAATTGGTCGTGTATTGTAGTAAGAGTGCATCCAATCAAGAAGCCAGCAATGCCCTGACCAATGCAGGAGTTGATCAAGCTCGTCAGATTCAAGTCGATGGGGGAGGGAGTGCGACCTGTGGGTACAATCTTCCTGGACAGTACTTTGTAGAGCCAGGGAGAGCCCTGACACACCTTATGGGGGCTATTCCTGTGACAGACAAAGGAACAATTACGATAAATAATCTGAACGTGCGTACAGGCCCAGGGGTGAGTAATTCTGCAGTCAGAAAGCTTCCGCTCGGAGAAGAAGTCACGTTGTATGAGGTCAAAGATGGCTGGGTTCGTATATCCAATACTGAGTGGGTTTCAGCATCGTACGTAAAAAAAATAAAGACATTGCCATATAATGCCACCGTCACCGTCAATAATCTCAATGTTCGAAGTGGTGTAGGTGCGAGCTTTGGAGTTACCCGACAACTTTCATTGAATGAAGAAGTACGTGTGCAAGAAGAAAAAGATGGTTGGTTACAGATTTCTGATAGCGAATGGGTGATGGAAAAGTACGTGAAGTAAGAGAAAATATTATATTCTATAGATAAAAATACATATGTCTGAAGAAGTACAGCCTTGCCCTATGTGTCAGTCTCCGTATGGATATGCGGTGAACCTGGCAGTGTATGCATGCCCAGAATGTGGACATGAATGGAATATTGAAGAGTTTAAGGAAGAAGGACTTGTTGTAAAAGATATGAATGGAATCATCTTGCAAGATGGTGATGCTGTCATTGTCATGAAGCAATTGCCGGTAAAAGGCTCGCCCCCACTAAAAGCAGGAACAAAAGTAAAAAATATTCGTCTTACTGATGGAGATCATAATATTGATTGCAAAATAGATGGATTTGGTGCCATGGCGTTGAAATCTGAATTTGTGAAAAAGGCATAAGGATCTTCGAATTTTGAGTGCATTAATAAAAAACACCACTAGATTAGTGGTGTTTTTGGGCTATGGTTTTATCAATAAAAAAATCACGATACAAATCGTGATCCATCTAGAATATACAAAACCTATTTATTTACTCTAGGTGCAGGAGCGGCCGAGACGTCATGAGACATCTCGGCCACGCCCTTCGCGTGTGCTTCGCCCGCCTTGTGTCGGCTTGGCGAAGTGATGAGTTGGACTACTCCAGGGGGATTCCCAGCATCTTGCGCAGCTCGGCGAGGGTGTAGTTGCCTTTGCTGGTCGTCGAGTCGTGATTCACGATGTTCGTCTCGAGATGGCAGGTCTTGTTCACGTACTTGGCGCACGCGAAGGTGTAGAGGGTTCCGTCCTTTGTGGTAAAGCTGGGGGAGGCGATATCGCCGAAGTCCCACCCATCGTGATCCGGACCATGGGTAGTTCTCTTCAGCGCATACCCACGATCTGAACAACCGAAGATGATAGCTTCACTATCGAGCTCACCCTGGTCGGTGTGTCCCCAATCTCTGCCGTAGGCGCCTTTGCCTTCGCCGATGATCATGTACTTGAGAAGATCAAGATCTTTCAAGAAAGCCTCGAGGCTGAACTCCCGAGGGATGGTCTCGTCGCCAAAATTCATGGATTCCTCCGTTGCGTGAACCTAGTTCGTTTTGAACCTAGCTGTAGCCACGCTAGCAAAATGAAGGACCTTTGTCAATATTTGCAGTATAAAAAAATTCCACTCGATATGAGTGGAATTCCTTAGCGGACCGGACGGGACTTCCGCCTTCGCTCTTGTTTCACAGAGCTGCGCCGGATAAACTACCCTGCAACTTTCCCGACGATACGTCGGGATGCTCTACCCCGTTGAACTATCTTGAAAATCTACAAAAAATAAAAACGCTCAGCGGACCGGACGGGACTCGAACCCGCAACTTCTGCCGTGACAGGGCAGTGCTCTAACCAGTTGAACTACCGGTCCGCAGAGCGTTTTATTAAGCTGTATTATCTCCCAGCCAATTTTTCAGCAAGTTTTTTGCCGATCGTTGGTCCTTTTTCTGCACGTTTGATACGTGCTGCTGATGCTCGTTCCATTGATGCTGTGCGTGCAATGGCTTTGAGCATGTTGTTTGTTTTTCGTTTTCCCATAAAAAATATGCTAAGAAAGCTCCATCATCATACATCCTTTTGGATATCTTGTCAACGGAGAGCTAGGGATAAAAAAACATCTGCTCTATGTTCAGCGAAAGCATTGGGAACAAAGGAGGGGATGTTCCCGCTTCCACCGAACATACGGCAGACGTTTCCGTCAATAATGAGATGTACTGTGACCTATACACTGTATGTTCAGCGAAAGCATTGGGAACAAAGGAGGGGATGTTCCCGCTTCCACCGAACATACAATGTACATGTCCCAGCAGTAGCCAATATTACTACATATATTGTATTTCGTCAAGTGTATAATTTTTGCGGAAAGATTCTAAACTAGAAGCAACACTAATTTGGTAGAATTGGGAATATTCAGAGAAATGTGTTGTATGTCAAATAATTTA
>PFLZ01000133.1 GCA_002784795.1 Candidatus Magasanikbacteria bacterium CG_4_10_14_0_8_um_filter_42_12 | reverse complement strand
GGGGAGCTTCATTAACACACAATAAAAAATACTCACTCATAGAGTGAGTATTTTTTATATTATGATTTTCACGACTCGATCGTTCCCGGATAAATCTTTTTGTATTTCGATCTTCGCTGTCGGGAAGATGTCTGTAATGAAGTTTGAGATTTTTTTTGTTTGGGAGGGATCAATTTCCAAATAGGTTTTAGGTTTTAGGTGATAGGTTTTTATTTGTTTCAGAAGTTCTTCGTATAGCGCAAGACCCTCATGTTCTGCCACGAGCGCTGAGTGAGGTTCGTGCTGGATAGATGGTTCTTCGTCAAATTGGGTTTGGGTGAGGTAGGGAAGGTTGGCTGTAATAATGAGTTGGGAATTCAGAGTTCGGAGTTCAGGAGAAAATGGTTCGAGGAGGTTGCCGTGTTTGAAGGTGATGTGGACGTTGTGTTTGTCTGCGTTTTGTTTTGCGATGTTCAGTGCTTTCTTTGAAATATCAGTCGCGTAATACTTACAGATAACGGATAATCCTGATGTACGGATAGTGTGCAGAATAGAAATTGGGATGCATCCCGAGCCTGTTCCGACATCGATGATGGTGATTTGATTTTTTGATTTTTTGATTTCTTGCATTACTTCTTCAACCATCAATTCTGTATCCGGTCTGGGAACGAGAGTGTGTTTGTTGACGAGAAAATCTAGTCCGTAAAATTCTTTATGACCTGTCAGATAGGCGAGGGGTATACCGCGCTTTCTTTTTTGTACGAGTGTATGGAATTTCCACCGTGCCAATGTCCCCATCTTTTCATCGCCGTGTGCAATCAAAAATGCACGTGGTGTATCGAGCGCGTGTGCGAGGAGAAGTTCGGCATCAAGGCGATTGATCAATTTACTAACCTTTTGTATATCCTCTGTATATGTATTCACAACTATACAATTATTGATTTGAGGGTACTCACCAATAGTATTGACACTAATAGTAGTACGATTAATACTAAGGAATGCTTGATGATTATTTTGAATCCTTTTCGTTTTCTTGTGTAGAGAATATATACCGTTAGTCCAATAAATCCAGTGAAAAAGAGAAGCATTTTGTATGAATCAATAATATTTTTTCCATGTATTTTTGCATCTATAGCACACATGGACGTAATGATCGAATTTATCAATATTCCCCAAATATATTGGTAACCGTATGCCCCAAGTGCGGGGAAGGATACAATGGCAATTGTTGGAAGTAAAAAAGATATGTAAAACAATATAATATAGTTTTTTCGAATACGTAAGAAGTTCAATTGTTCAAGATTCATTTTTTTTCCATACATTTATTCTCCATCTATTTCAGCATAGTCTGCCGTTGTGAGAGCCTCTATAATGCCGCCAAGATCACCATCGAGAATCGTTGGGATATTGTTCCAACTTTCTTTGATACGATGATCGGTGATGCGGTCTTGCGGATAGTTGTAGGTACGAATTTTTTCACTGCGGTCTCCTGTCCCAATCTGATTTTTTCGTTTTTCGTCTGCTATTGCTTTTCGTTTTGCTTCTTCTGCTTCGTAGATACGAGCGAGGAGGACTTTCATGGCGCTCGCACGATTTTTTATTTGGGATTTTTCATCTTGGCATTGGGCAACAATCCCCGTTGGGATATGGGTCATACGGACGGCAGAATATGTTGTGTTGACGCTCTGCCCACCGTTGCCTCCCGCACAGTAGGTATCGACGCGAATGTCGGATGGATCTACATAGATATCTTTTTCTTCTATTTCTGGGAGGACGGCAACGCTTGCTGTTGACGTATGGATGCGTCCTTGCTTTTCTGTTTCTGGGACACGTTGGACACGGTGAACGCCCATTTCGTATTTCATTTCACGGTAGACGTTTGTTCCTTTTATTGTGACGACCACTTCTTTGTATCCACCTTGTTCTGTGCGACTTTCGTCGAGCAATTCTACTTTCCATTTGTTTCTTTCTGCGTAGCGTGTGTACATGCGGAGCAGATCGGCAGCAAATTGCGCTGCTTCGTCGCCACCGGCGCCAGCACGAATTTCGACGATGACATTTTTTTTGTCCATTGGGTCAGTCGGTCGAGTGAGTTTGGTAAGTGTTTGTTCCAACTCTTCTTGGGATGCTTTGAGTGAGACCAATTCTTCTTCTGCCATTGTTTTCATGTCGTCGTCTTGTTCCGCTGCTATCATGTTTTCTGTTTCAGAGATATTTTTTTCTATTGATTGGAGTGTTTGAATGTTCTCGACTGTTTCTTTTATCTCGCTATAGCGTTGTGATATTTCGGCGAGTTTTTCTGTATCACCAATCACAGCTGGATCTTGGAGCTGTTGTTCGAGAGAGGCATATTCTGTTGTGAGGTCGATATATTTTTGTTTCATATTGTTCCTATAGTGGAATCTGGGTATATGATACGGTATTTTTCTATATAAAAACAGACCAAAGAAAGGTCTGTTTTTTGAGATGAAGAGCTATTTTTCTGTTGCGTCGTTTGCTGGGACTTCTGCTACTGGTGCTTCTGCTGGGGTTTCTACTACCTCTGGCGTTTCCACAGGAGCTTCAACAACGGGCTTTTCTTTTTTTGCAGGAGCTTTCTTTTTTTCTTCTTGTTTTTTGAGAGCTACTTTTGCTTCACGTTTTGCTTTTTTCCCTTTTCTTTCTTTGGCTGCAGCTTCTACGCGGTCCAATTTTTCTTTAAACTTGTCAACGCGTCCTGCGGTATCCACAAATCGTTCTTCTCCTGTGAAGAATGGGTGTGAGGCACTAGAGATTTCGATGTTGATCACATAATGTGAAACACCATCAATATCACGTGTGTCATCTGA
>PFLZ01000152.1 GCA_002784795.1 Candidatus Magasanikbacteria bacterium CG_4_10_14_0_8_um_filter_42_12 | reverse complement strand
TCATCTCGGTAAAGAAATGCAGGGGGCTACTCCATTCGAAAAATTCCTTTCATTCTCCTAAAGTGTTACCCCTAATGGGTGACCGTACAGGGGAGAACGTGACTTACGAACTACTCAATGCCAACTGTCCGCATGCCGCAGCGATATCATCCCCCATGGTCTTGCGTTCTGTCACGTTGATATCGTGATCTCGCAAGATTTGTTTGAAGGCATCGATACGCACACGCTCGGTACGGGTAAAGGTTTTGCCAAAGACAGGGTTGTACGGAATCACATTTACCTTTGTGACTGCCGTTTTGACAATATAGCTCGCGAGTTCTCGCGCCAGTGCAGGTGTATCATTGATATGAGAGATGAGGGTGTATTCAAAGGTCAGATGATGTCGACGATTTCCCAGCAATTCTTGATATCGATGTGACCACACAGCAAGTTTTTTGATAAAATCTGGCACGGTCGTCGGCACGATCTCTTCACGACGTTCTTGGTTTGCGCTATGGAGTGAAATCGTAATACGTACCGGTGGCCAATCTGGATCGGTCAGCAATTTTTCCATTTGCGTGAGGACGCCGACGGTCGATACCATGATTTTTGTCGGTCCGAGGTCGGTATATTTCAACCACATGTGGATTGCTTGTTTGACATTGTCATAATTTGCCATCGGTTCTCCCATACCCATGAACACAATATTGGAAATGCGTTGTGGCAGTTCTGGTTTTGTTTGCAAAAATTCTCGCCAAAAACGATATTGATCCATGATCTCATCACTATGCATACTGCGCTTCAGTCCCATCGTGCCCGTCGCACAAAAAGTACATTTCATCGCGCATCCGATCTGACTCGACACACATATCGTCCACTGCCCTTTTCTATTTGCCATCAGGACTGATTCAAAATTTTTGTCATCCGCTGTTTTCAATACTGCCTTATACGTATCTTCTAATTTACTTTCAAACATCTCTACCAAGGCAATACTCATCCACGGGACGTCGTCTGACAGTGTTGTCCGCATCGCGAGTGGCAGCGTCGTCACATCTTGCCAAGACGATACCGAGGTATCAAAAAGCGCCGTATTGATTTGATCAAAACGGAATTTCGGGACATTGCCCAGGAGTGCGGTAATTGTTTCAGCACGGCTTTTATACATACCAAACATTATTTCCCCGACTTGCTATCTCTATTTCCCATGCTCCGCTGACGAGAAGCGCCTTTGGTACTATCTTTTTTGGCATGAATACCGCTGTGTCCATATCGTTTTCCGTATTGGCTGGTATCATAAGGAGTAGGCTCTGCATCTGCAGAACGCCCTTGTGTTTTTTTCATGTGTTTGAGTACTTTGTGGATCATAGTATCTGTGCAAAATTGAGTTGATCACTATAACATAGAAAAAGAATAATTGCAAGATGGGGACCTTCGTCTAAAAAGTTAAACCTTTCGCTGTATGACCTCTATCAATTTCACGATTCGTGGATCCATAAAACGAATGATATCCAAATTTTGAATCAAAAAACTGTCAGCATCAATCTTAGTATTTGGTCCAGGAATCACCAATACATTTATAGCCATAGGGTCATCCCCCAAAACAACCTTCATACCCTCTCTTTGAAATTTTTCTATTACATCATCTATTGGCGTCACGAGCCCCATCTCCACAAAATCGACTTCTTCTATTTTTGATTTATTATAAAATGCTTTGCTCACGCCAGGAAACGGAAACGTTTCTCCGCTTTCTATAAGTTCCAATGCTAGTTTAAAAATCTCTTTTTTTCGTTTTTCCCTTGCTTCCTCTGGAGATGTTGGTTTATCTTGTTCTGGCACTATTCCAATAATGGTAGGATCGATTGGTGAACCTGCGGTATCTCCTCTGCCCATATATGTATCATTAATAACTGTATAAGACTAGCATACACAAAAATATGCAAACAAGAAAGCGATGTACTATATGCCTTACAAAGGTGTATACTTTATCTAGTATCACCTAGTCGAAATAATCACAATTTCTATGAAACAAAGTCACCTAGACATCATCCTATCGCTCGGAATCATGTGCGTACTCCCGCTCCTGTCACCGTGGGCACTTATTGATGGCACGGGCGTATTCTGGGTTCCTTTTTTCCCCACTGTTTCAATTGTTGCTCAATGCACGATTCGCATTTTTTACGATTACGTATTATTTTTTGACGATTTATACAGCTTTTGTGCTCTTCCGATTGCTCTTCAAACATAACGCATCATCTGTAAAAAAAATGCTGTATGGCTTCGGACTGTTTATCGTCGCTTTTGGCACACTGTATATTGCCCCACTCTTTTTCTTTCCATACATTACTGTTCCAGAATACTGCGGTGGCGTCATTGTACAGCGGGATGCTCTGATTCACACGGTATATGTCGCCCCACGCATTCATTTTGGCGATACAAAACAAACAACGCTCACCTCATTTCCATTTTTGTCTCCCATCGATGTACAGTGGTACAAATATCCTATGGGGTCAGGACAAAGTGACTATATTTTTGTCGTGCCTACAGAATGTGTGAGAGGATATGGGACAGAAGTATGTTTTTTTGATGACCAGGTACTCACCATTGGGTTTTCTCGATTAGCAAATCGCAAAAAAATAGACATACAAAAAAAGATGTTTGCACCAAACGTGCAAGAAATCGCAGAGTCCCTCCGATACAATCGCCCAGATCTCTGCGACACTCTCGAAGATCTCCCTGCATACATTTCCTTTGATAGAAATGACTGTTTGTATGAACAAGTGATGTTGCGATATACGTTTGACAAGGGACAATGTGAAAAAATAGACAAAGACCATTGGGCATATGGCGCATGTCGGTCTAGAATGAAGCTCCCCGCCCCAGAGGGGCGGGGTATCAGTTCTCTATAACAACCGTAATTGGTGACTGCTATGGAGTTCTGTATACTC
>PFLZ01000079.1 GCA_002784795.1 Candidatus Magasanikbacteria bacterium CG_4_10_14_0_8_um_filter_42_12 | reverse complement strand
TTGATCATAGTTTTTAGTTGTTTTTTCTCTATACTATGCCACAAATTGCACTTTTTAGCCGACCGTTTTGTCCATTAAGTCTTACATCGCTATACAAGAAGTGCCTTAATTTTTTCATCAAGCATATCAGAAGCATCCACGAGTGTTTCCGTTTTCACACTCTGTCCCTCTACATCAAAATATACGCGTACATCACCAGGGTGTGCGGCAAACAATGTTTTCAGTGCACCTGCACTGTTTTTTAATTGTTCTTTTGAAATAGGAATAGTGATGTATTGTTCTGCTTCTTTTTTTGCGGCTCGCTCTACTTGTGACCCGAGCGATACTTGCCCTGCAACAGTGGCAGCATTTTCTGACGTCAGCAAATACACATTTTCTACAAACACTTTATTATCTCCTTCTTCTCGTGGCGTCTTTCCTACCACGACGACGACATGCCCCTCTTCCCAGATATCTTTTGTTTTTTCGTATGTTTTTGGAAAGACAAGATATTCCATCGACCCACTCTTGTCGAGAATCGTAGCAAACATCATCACACTTCCCTTTTTGGTAATTTTTTTATATGCCTTGTCTATCACGCCCGCACTGATGACCCAACTATCTCGATCCATTGTTTCAATTTCATTCATGGGGACGAGCGTATTGCCAAACAAATGTTCATATTTTGAAAATGGATGTGAGGAAACATAGATACCAAACAATGTTTTTTCCCACAACAATTTTTCATCCATGGTTGCGACCGGAGCATCTTTCAGTACCACACTATCATCGAGAGAAATACTGGTCCCTGCAAAGAGTGATCCTTGATTGGTCACGCCTTGTTCTTTTTGATGTCTTGAATAGAATAAAATATTTTCAATATTGGCAAGGAGGACACCACGATCATGCCCAAAACAATCGAGTGCGCCAGCCTGTATCAAACTTTCTAATGATTTTTTATTGAGATCTTTGTCCGTCACTCGCTCCAAAAAATTTTCTAAACTGGTGTACTGTCCGTTATCCCTTCGCTCTCGGTAAATCACATCACAAATATGCTCCCCAACATTTTTGATAGCCGTCAACCCAAATCGGATAATAGACGGCACAGGCTCTCCTTTTTCCTTTGCAGCAAGGAGCGCAGCAGAAGGGATCGCAAAATTTTTGAAACTTTCATTGACGTCCGGTGGCAAGATCTTGATTCCCATGTGATTCCCTTCATGGACAATGGCTGCCACCTTTTCTATATCACTTGCTTCTGCCTGCAAAATAGCGGTCACGTATTGCACCGGATAATTTGCTTTCATGTATGCCGTCTGATACGCCACAATACCATAGCTCGCCGCATGCGCTTTGTTGAAGGCATATGTCGCAAACGGTTTGATACGTTCCCAGAGATCGGTTACGAGCGATGTTGGATGGCCATTGGCAATACACCCATCTTTAAACTTCTTTTCCTGCTCTTTCATGAGTTCAGGAATTTTCTTTCCCATCGCTTTTCGAAATTTATCCGCCTCGAGCCAATCGTAGCCCGCCAGTTTGATAGCGGTAAGCATGACGTCATCTTGGTAGATAAGAAGACCGAGCGACTTTTCGAGTGTCTCCTCGAGATCTGGATGCGGATAATCGATCGTACTCGGATCATGCGCACGTTTGATATATTCTGGAATAAAGTCCATTGGTCCTGGTCGATACAGCGCCACCATAGCCATGATGTCGTCGATATTTGTCGGACGAAGTTCTTTGATCCAACGAATCATCCCAGAACTTCCAAACTGAAACACACCCATCGTCTCTCCGCGAGAAATCATGTCAAATGTTTTTTTGTCGTCGAGTGGCAGATGATAAATATCAACTTCCTCGCCCGTTGTCTTCTGAACGATCTCCACGGCTTTTCCGAGAATAGAAAGATTTCGAATTCCAAGAAAGTCATTTTTCAACACGCCTGCTGCCTCGACATCGTACATACTGTACTGAGTCAGGATTCTGTCTCCCCCACTTTCACGCTGGACAGGAGTAAAGTCGATGAGTGGTGTTGGCGAAATAACCACACCAGCAGCATGGATAGACGTATGGCGCGCGCAGCCTTCTACTTTTTGTGCCAGCGTCAAGAGTCGATTGACATCGTTATTAGTATCAAATAATTTTTTCAAATCAGGTTCTTCTTTGAGGGCACGTTCGAGCGTCATCGGGAATCCTTGTGCACCCTGTGGAATCAGTTTTGCGACTTGATCACAAAAACTATACGACAATCCTAGCGCCCGGCCGACGTCGCGCACCGCAGCACGTGCAGCCATCGTTCCAAAGGTAATAATCTGCGCAACTTTATCTGCCCCATATTTTTTTGTCACATAGGCAATCATCTCGTCGCGACGGTCATCAGCAAAGTCAGTATCGACATCAGGAGGACTCGGACGAAATGGATTGAGAAATCGTTCAAACGGAAGTTTGAATCGAATAGGATCAACGGTCGTGATTCCAAGGACAAACGACACAAGAGATCCAGCAGCAGATCCACGAGTCGATTCTACGATACCATTATCTTTTGCATAGCGGACATAGTCTGCGACACAGATGAAGTACGGCGAGTATCCTTTTGTTTTGATAATATCAAGTTCGTATTCTATACGATCCGTAATTTCATCTCCCATCTCTGGATAAAAATGTGGCGCACACGCAAATGCTTCATCGCGAAGTGCCTCGTCCGCAGTTTTGTTTGGTGGCAGATCTACAGGGGCAAAATGCCACTGATCCAATTCAATCTCAATATTCACCCGCTCTGCAATCTTTACCGTATTTTCAATAGCATCGGGAACATGACGAAACCGGGAAGCGATGTCTTTTGCCGTATTGAGCGATCGATCCACATGACGAAAGTCTTCCCTATTGCCCATATCCACACGCAGCCCACCAGAAATACACCGAAGCACGTCCTGCGCTTCTCCATCATCGGCATGCAGATAATGCACATCACGCGTAACAACTTTTGGAATGCCCG
>PFLZ01000163.1 GCA_002784795.1 Candidatus Magasanikbacteria bacterium CG_4_10_14_0_8_um_filter_42_12 | reverse complement strand
TTTCTTCTTTTCTGACAACTTCGATATCAGAAACATTTGATTGCATCTTCGGATCCCAGTTTACAATGCGATCTCCGCGATAAATGAGACCTCTGTCATACATGATTTTGAATGCCGTGCGAACAGCAAGATTTCTTTCATCATCTAGAGAATAATATTCACGTGACCAATCCATGGATGTCCCCATGCGTTTTGCTTGGTTTACAATTCTATCATGGCTATCCTGCGCAAAATCTTCCACACGCTTGAGAAATACCTCACGACCAAGATCATGACGAGTTTTCTTTTCATCATTCCAGAGCATGCGTTCTACTTTTTCTTGTGTCGCTATCGCTGCATGATCTGTCCCTGGCACCCAGAGCGTCTTATCCCCCTTCATACGATGATAGCGAACCATCACATCCTCGATAGCAAGCATCACGGCATGACCGATATGAAGCGTTCCCGTCACATTTGGAGGTGGAAGAACAATACTAAAGGACTCAGCATCTTTGTCAGTAATACCTTTTTCAATACAAACGTCAGGATTAAAAAACCCACTCTCTTCCCAGCGTTTGTAGATAGCTTCTTCGTAATGTTGTGGCTCGTAGGCCTTTGGGAGTTCTTTCATATTCTTACGGATAACGGATAATGCTGATTTACGGATCAAAGAACCCGTCTTTATACATTCCATACTATCAAAATATGATGAAAACGCAAGTTTTTGGCTCCGTTGACAAGGAAAGTGTGATATGGTAGGTTTATCTATCGTTCTTTTACATTTCAGTCGTTTGTGGCACCTTTTTGTGGGTCTGTAAAAATACGTCAGTGTGGCGTATTTCCTGGACCCGCAACCAGTGGAGAAATCTCATGAGCAACGAATTGAAGAAGACCCATCAGGATGCTATAGCTGGCATTCTCATCGTGATTGGCTGTCTTGTGACGGTCGGATGGCTCCTCGACTGGGCAATCAGCGGAGAGTTGTCAGTCATGAAGGATCCACAGATTGTTGCCACACAGCTGTTCGATAAGATCAGCATCAGACTGCCCTTCGATCTGCCCAACTTCCTCGGTGGCATCTTGATGGTCATCTTTGGACTAATCATCTATGGTATACCGAAAGACAACAAGGATCCAGAAGCAACGTATGTTGGAGTGTCCGTTGGAATGATCTTCGGATTCCTGACCTGGCTTTTCTCACTATTTGCCTTTGTCCCAGAACAGGGGCTTGCTCTGGGACTGTTGGTCGGCTTCATTGTTGGGCTGACTTCGGGGTTCATTTCAGGATTCCTCAATGAGCCGAAGTTTGGAGTCCTGAATGGGGTGACCATAGGAGTAGGCACTGGTCTAGGCATTGCAATGGCATATGGATTTGCTTGGGTGCTACTTCACGTGACTCCGTAGGCTATGCCTCGATTGCCCCCGACGACTGACCCACCAACGGAGGGACCCCCTCGACTGCGAAGACTACGCGCGTCGAGGGGGTCCACACAGTACATTTATTTTTTATTGAAATGAATGTAGTGTAGGATTGTCATCCCGAACGAAGAGAGGGACCTTCCGAAGGTACATATCTTATCTGACAAAAAATAATGTACGTCAACATACATTGATACAATTCCTAACCGTGTGGCACTTTCAACCATCCAACAAATTCATACCATTGTCACTGAGAACAAGCAGTTCCTCATCACCTTCCGCAAAGACGCGGGAAGCGATGCTATCGGGAGCGCGGCTGCACTCATGGCATTTCTCACTGCACAGGGAAAACGTGTGGATGTTGTGGTAGACGGATTTGTATTGCCGGATAAATTGAGCTTCTTGAAAATCGCTCGATCATTTCAAAACAATTTTTCTCATCTTCAAAAATTCATTCTCACCATCGATGTAAAAAATACAGGTGTCGAAGAACTCAGCTACGATGTAAAAGATGAAAAACTTCGTATTTACATCACCCCAAAACACGGGGTACTCTCTCGAGAACACATCACAACGGCGCAGACAGATTTCAAATATGATGCTATCTTTGTCGTCGATACCCCTGACCTTGAATCACTCGGCGCTATCTATCGAGATAATACCGATCTTTTCTACACAGAACCGGTGATCAATATTGATCACCATATTGCAAATGAACATTTTGGCCAGATCAATATTGTAGATAGTACTGCAGCGACATCGGCAGAATTACTGTTTGACATGTTCAAGCAACTAGAAGAATCATATATTTCAAAGGAAGTTGCAACAGCACTGCTGACAGCGATGATTGATAGTACGAGAAGCTTTACTGCAGAAAATGTAAAACCACAAACGCTCCGCACCGCAAGCACACTCATGTCACTCGGTGCTGACAGACAATATATTATTCACAATCTGTATCGAACAAAAACGATTGGGTCACTGAAACTCTGGGGAGAAGCACTGGCACAACTCGAACGACATGAGAACATCGACCTCGTTGCCACAAGACTGTCTCGCGATGTCTTTGTCCAAACTGGCGCATCAGAATCATCACTATATGATATTGTCGATGAACTCATTATCTATTCTCCAGAAGCAAAACTTATTCTCCTCACGCATGAACATGCTGGCAGTGATGATACCGTGCATAGCATTCTCTACGCCGCAAAAGGTTATGATGCAAAAGCACTCCTAAAATCACTCAACCCAACAGGAGATGATATGCGAGCATCGATTACAATGAGAGGAAAGACAGTCAGAGAAGTGGAAGAGAAAGTGATTGGAGAGGTGAAGTATCGGTTGAAGCAACAACAGTAGTCATCGGACATGCGGAGAAAGATTACACTCCGCTTCGCTTCGTTAAGATTACTTTTTGCTTTCGCAAAAAAAGACTAGAAGATTATGTTACATAAAAAGAAGGACCAGCATAATATGCAGGTCCTTCTTTTTATAAGACAATCTTTAATCTCTCCTGGGTCTAATTCCCCGCCCCTCTGGGGCGTGATACAATAGATCCATGAGTAAGTATATACACAAAAGCCACAATGTAAAT
>PFLZ01000135.1:4318-13242 GCA_002784795.1 Candidatus Magasanikbacteria bacterium CG_4_10_14_0_8_um_filter_42_12 | reverse complement strand
TTTCGAGACGTTTTTTTTCTCCACCTGACATGCCAACATTCACATAGCGAGTCAAAAATGATTCATCAATATTCAAATCCTTCATTTTCTCAAGGAGCATGGCGTGTACTTCCAGAGGATTCTGCGTTTTTCCACGCTGTGCATTGATCGCAAGACGAAGAAAGTTTGCAACAGTAACACCGTCTATCCCCGGTGGATATTGCATAGAGAGAAACATTCCTTTTTTTGCTCGCTCATCTGGTGTTGCTTCTGTAATATTTTCTTCATCAAGAAAGATCTCCCCCTCTGTAACCTCGTATGTAGGATGACCTGCCAGTGTATTTGCTAAGGTAGATTTTCCAGATCCATTTGGTCCCATGATAACAACAACACTTCCTTTTTCAACAGAAAGATTGACACCTTTCAAAATGTCTTTGTCATCAGCTTTTGCGTGGAGGTTTTGTATAGAAAGACTCATAGTTCGCTCATCATTGATTTAAGTGTGTTCCATCCGAGAAGGGCACATTTCATTCTTGCGTGCGATATAGGTATACCGAGCATGGACAGCATATCTTCTTCAGAAATAGCAATAATTTCTTCTTTTGTCAGTCCTTTTACTTTATCCGTAATCAGTGAAAGTGCTGCTTGTGAAATAGCACACCCTTCTCCTTGGTGGCCAATGTCTTTTACTTTTCCATCATCATCAAACAATACTTGCATCGTCACCAAATCACCACAGGTTGGATTGTGCGATTTTTTTTCTGTTGTAAAAGATTCAAGATTTTTTCTATTCAGTGGATGCTTGTATAGATCCAAAATCATGTCTTTGTAGAGAAGGTCGTCCATATATTAGTAATCAGTAATAGGTAATTCGTAATAGGTAATTCGTAATAGGTAATTCGTAATAAGTACGTAATTTGTCATCCTGAACCAGTCTACAGATAGGCAGGCTTGATTCAGGATCTCTCTCACGAAAGACGTTGCTTGTGAGGAAAGATGCGGGATCAAGTCCGGCATGACAGAAAAAAACGTATTACTTACTACATATTACTTAATACTACAGTGTATTATTTAAAAATATCAATAGCTTCCTTCAACGATGTCATTGCCGTGTCAACATCTTTTTCATCATTATACATGCCTACTGAAAATCTTGCTGTACCACCGGGCAAACCTAATTTTTTCATGAGTGGCATAGCACAATGACTTCCTACTCGGATGGCAACATTGTGGCGATTGAGAATCTCTGCAATGTCGTGTGTGTGAATACCTGGGATGTGAATCGAAATGACACCGTGATGTTTTGACGGATTTGATGAACCAATGATTTGTACGTTTGGCAAAGAGGATAATTGGTTTATGAGATAACTAGTTAATTTGGTCTCTCTTTCTTGAATATGTTGTAATCCAATACTTTCAATAAACTTCACTGCAGCCCCAAGCCCAATCGCACCTGCAATATTCGGCGTTCCTGATTCAAATCGATATGGGACGTCATTCCATTCTGCGCTGTCATAGCTCACATCAAGGATCATATCACCACCAAACATAACCGGAGACAGCTGGGCAAGCTTTTCTTTTTTTCCATACAACACGCCTATGCCTGTCGGCCCATATAACTTGTGGCCAGAGAATACAAGGAAATCTACATCAAGTTTTTTTACATCTGTTTTCAAGTGAACTATCGACTGCGCTGCATCAATAATCGTAATTGCCTGTACTTGTTTTGCGAGTGCGATGAGTTCCTTTGCCGGAGCGAGACTTCCAAGTGTATTTGAAACATGTCCAAAAGAAACAATTTTTGTATTGCTATCAATCTTTTTCTTTGCGTCTTCTATGTCGAGCTGATAATCATCGTCAATATCTACAAAACGCAATTCAGCGCCTGTGTTCTTTGCAATCTGTTGCCAAGGGATCAAATTTGCATGATGTTCCCACGCTGTCAGAACAATATTATCTCCTTTTTTCAACTCTTGCCCGAGTGAGGTTGCAAGCATGTTGAGTCCATGCGTCGTTCCATAGATGAATACAATTTCTTCTGGTTCAGCATTGATAAAAGTTGCAACAATTTCTCTTGCGTTATCGTGTTCTGTCGTGGCGCGATCACTTGCTTCATATAGACCACGATGGATGTTTACGCCATATGAACTGTAGTATTCACGTATTTTATCAATAACAACTTGCGGTTTCAGAGCAGACGCACCGGTATCAAAATACGCAAGATCAGGAGAACTTGTATATATTGGAAAATGTTGTTTGAGAGAATCTTTCATACTACGTTTGACGGATAATATCACTGATGATATCGGCACGAAGTGCTTCGTTTTCAATCATATCTACTATCGAACCAAGATGTCCTTGCAGCATTGCTTGCTTTGCGGTCTCAGTATCCATACCACGAGATTGGAAATAAAACAAGGATTCGTCATCAACGTTTGTTGTCGAGACACCGTGAGAACAAGAGACTTCATTATTGGCAATTTCCAGATCTGGCACAGAACTAATCTGCGCACTTTTTGATAAAAGTAGGGTTTCTTCTTTTTGATGACCGACGGCATTGAAGGCATGCTCTCGAATATCAATCAGACTTCTATAAATTGTTTTCGACATATCTTCCAAAACTCCATGTGTTTTCAAATTGCTTTCGGTATGTTCTGCAACATGAATAGTCGTGTGGGTAATATCGTGAAATTGCGTTTCTCGACCATAAAACAACCCGTACGTCTCCCCCACTGATCGTGGTTGTTCGAGAATAGTATAGATACTTGAATTTGCAATCGACGCACCAATCGCAATATCGATCCACTTCATCTTTGCTTCTTTGCCGACAAACGCACGTCTGAGAGCGATGACAAACTGATTCTTCTCATGACGCTGGTCTGCAATATATGTGACCTCTGCATGTTCTTCAAGCGCTATATCAATAATGACGCCAGTAAAATCTTTATTCAAAATATGTTCATGCATAGTAGCTTTCACACCTGACTTCACAACAATGTGAATATACGCTGCGGCAGTTTCTTTCAAACTCTGCAACTTCAACTCAAAAAGATCAGTATCATTTTCAATAACAATTTCAAATGCGTCCTGAATGTTTTGTGCCAAGTGATCGAACAAGGGGTTCTTCTTGATCCCATATTCCACATTCTGCATTCTGAAATCTGAATTTTTTCCATTCTGAATTTCTATGCTATCATTCTCAAACGTTCGCATACCAAAACCAACTGCGCTATAGTCTGCGACTATGCCGATACCGTATTTGAGATGTTCTGTTTGGATGTTCATACTATCTAAGAAACTTACGGATTCCCGGATAACACTGATTTACTGATGACGTGTGAGAAAGATATCGGTAAATCAGTGTTATCAGTTATCTGTAAGAATTTATCCTACGGATCCCTCCATCTCAAGCTCAATCAATCGATTCAACTCAAGCGCATATTCAAGCGGAAGTGCTTTTACAATGGGTTCGATAAAACCAGCCACCACGAGTTGCATCGCCTCTTGTTCACTGAGGCCTCTACTCATGAGATAAAAAATTTCTTCGTCGCCAATTTTTCCCACTCTCGCTTCGTGTGCAATATCAACATTGTCATTATCTATTTTCATGTACGGATGTGTCTTCGTTACAGAATGCTTATCAATCAAAAGCGCGTCACATTCAACAGAGATTTTGCTTCTATCCGCCTGCTTCGTAACTTTCACATATCCACGATATGTTGTAATTCCGTTTCCAGTTGAAATTGATTTTGCACGAATGGTGGACTTTGTATCTGGAGCAACGTGAATGACTTTTGATCCCGTGTCTTGATTTTGTCCGTCACCTGCAAATGCAATTCCAAGGCTATCTGATCGTGCACCGCGTCCACGAAGAATCGACGCAGGATAGAGCATCGTCACACCACTTCCCATATTTCCATTGATCCATTCAATCACACCGTTCTCATCTACGAGTGCACGTTTTGTATTCAGGTTGTACGTATTTTTTGACCAATTTTCTATAGAATAATATCGCACGCGCGCATTCGCATGAACAAAAATTTCAACACCACCTGCATGCAAAGAATTTTTTGTATAGCGTGGTGCACTACATCCTTCGATATACTGAATCTCACTCCCCTCGTCAGCAATGATGAGTGTGTGTTCAAACTGCCCACCGCTCTCTGCGTTCATACGGAAATATGCTTGCAGTGGTAACGTAACTTTTACATTTTTTGGGACGTAAATAAATGTTCCACCACTCCACACTGCTGCGTGAAGCATGATGAATTTGTGATCATTGATGGGAATACACTGTGTCATGAAATATTTCTGAACCAATTCTGGATACTTCTGGACTGCGACATCCATGTTTTCAAAAATAACACCTTGTTTTTTCAAATCTTCTTGAATGTTGTGATAAATAACATCGCTGTCATACTGGGCACCAACACCAGCAAGCGCTTTCTTTTCTGCTTCTGGAATGCCAAGTCGATCAAATGTTTTTTTAATATCATCAGGGACATCATCCCAGCTCGTTGCTTCCTGCGTATCTGGACGAACAAAATACGTGATCTCATCAAGATTGAGTTTTGACAAATCCGGTCCCCATGTGGGAATATCAGTTTCTTTAAAATATGCAAATGCCTGCAAACGTTTTTCAAGCATCCATGCTGGCTCGTTTTTTTGTTTTGAAATTTCACGAACAACCTCCTCAGTCACACCAGGAGTTGCTTTGTACTTTGATCGATCTTCATTCGCAGTGTCGTAGAGCGATCTGTCGATTGTGATATTTTTGATTGCCATGTTTGTGAATTTGTTCTACGCATTCATCTCTCTCACCTTCTGTATTACACCAGGCAATACCTTCAACACCTGTTTTATTTCCTTTTCAGTCGTACCTTTTCCCAGCGTAAATCGAATACTACTTTTCATCCTCTTTTCATCATACCCACACGCAGTCAGCACATGAGAAAGTTCATCACTATCGGTGGTGCAGGCAGATCCAGAACTGACTTCTATCCCAGCCGCATCAAGATACAAGATAATAGCTTCTGATTCTGCTCCTAGAAAAGAAGCATTGAGATTATTGGGGAGTCTTTCCCCCTCTAACGCAGGACCATTCAACATAACATCCGAAATTGTATCCTGAATCCCATTCCACAATTGATCACGCAATGCAACGATATCTACATTCTGCATTCTACATTCTTCAATCTGCATTACGGCCTTTGACATCCCGATAACCCCAGGTATATCTTCAGTCCCTGGAGAAACTCCGAACTCCTGTCCCCCACCAAACATAATCGGTTCTATTTCAATATCTCGTCTTTTGAACAACACGCCAGTATTTTTTGGTCCGTATATTTTTGATCCATTAAAACTCAGGAGATCCACATGCAACCGCTCGACTGACATATCGAGATATCCTGCAGCCTGACATGCATCTGTATGAAAAAGTAGATATGACGTAGTATTCTTTTTTCGATGTCGCAAGATCATCTTTCCTATTTCTGCAATAGGTTCTACTGTTCCAACTTCATTATTTGCATACATGATAGAAACCAGAATAGTGTCAGGACGGATACCCTCTTTCACCGCACGAGGAGTGACAAACCCATATTCATCAACAGGCAGATAAGTAATGTCGAATCCTTCCTTCTCAAGCTGCTTCAATGTATTCAAAACAGCGTGGTGCTCTACTACTGAAGTGATGATATGTTTTCCATGTTCTTTGTGAGCGCGTGCAGCACCGAGAATCGCGGCATTGATAGAATGCGTGCCTCCATGTGTAAAAATAATTGTGTCAGATGTCGTGTGCAAAAAATCCGCAACGGTTTTCCGTGCGTTCTCTATGTCGTTCTTGACCTGCACCGATGACGTATACAGCGCAGATGGATTTGCATACGATGTGGTCAGGTACGGTTTCATCTCAGCAAAAACAGCAGCGTCGAGTGGCGTAGCTGCTGCATGGTCGAGATACATTTTTGTACGTTTTTTTTGTTTCATGAGGTAAGTCCAGCAATCGGTGTTGCTTTGAGTAAAGCTATCATTTTTTTCTGGACACGCTCGATACCAGCTTTGGTGGTGCAGGTATGAATAAGCTTGCAGGTTTTTTCATCTATCACACATGGTGCAAAGACTGGTTTGTCGATTGCCTTGATAACATCCATAAGTGAAATATCCGCATATTTTTTTATGAGAAAATATCCACCTTGGACGCCCTGCTTTGATTCGATCATTTTTGCTTGCTTCAACTCACGTGCGATACGTTGCAGAAAGAGAAAAGATATGTTACTCTCATCAGAGAATGTACGTAGGCTCAGTGCTTTATTTTTATCTAATGATGACAATCTGTGCAGGAGCTGGATAGCATAATCAGCTTGTTTTGAGAGTCGAAACATACACAAATATAATAGAAGACTATATAGATATAGTATACCAAAAAAACACGATATGTCAATGTCAATACAGAACTACACTGCCACACTTTTGGAGAAAAAGGAAGTGGCAAAGAATGTCTTCGAACTTCGATTTTCAAAGCCTGAATCTTTTGATTTTACACCCGGACAATTTGTCCAATTTTTGATACCAAATGGAGAAAAACATACATCAAGATCCTATTCAATTTCTTCCGTGTCAAGCGATGACTATCTAGAATTTTGCATAAAATTCCTGCCAGATGGCATGGCTTCACAGTACTTTCAAGCAATGGGCATAGGCGCACAGCTTGAATTCCGCGGTCCACTAGGTAGATTTATTGTTGATGAAAATTCTCACGATCATTATTTTGTAGCAACAGGTGTTGGACTTGCCCCTATCATGAGTATGATTCGATCTCTGCTAGACACAAACAAATTAGACCACCCTGTACGATTATTATTTGGTGTCCGTGATGAAGATGATATTTTTTGGGAAGATAAACTCAAAGAGCTCAAACAAAAAAATAGTCTTTTTGACTATACCATTACCCTTTCGCAACCAAAACCAACGGGTAGATGGCAAGGGTTAAAAGGACGTGTCACAGACCATATTCTTCACCATCTTGGCAAACATCGTTTTTATCTCTGTGGCAGTGCTGCCATGGTAAAAGACATACGCACAGTGCTCATTGAAAATGGTGTAGATGCCAAGGATATACATTTTGAGATCTTCTAACAGTGATGAGAGATCAATGATTAATGATCACGTTTTATTTTGACTTCATCGTATCTATTGACTTCCAGAGCATTCTCCCAACTTCATCCATCAACTTCCAACAGGTTTCATATTCTTTTGGGGAAATGTAGCCTCTCTTGCAAGAAAAAAAGAGTTGGTACTTCAATTCCATCAGTGATCCATACGCAACTTCAAGATGGTATACAAAAGTACCACTTTTTGTTCGAGCATATCCCTCAATAATATTTGAAGGAATAGAAATAACTGCCCTACGTATTTGTGAAACTAATCCGAATTTTTCTTCAGATGGAAATGATGGCAGTGTATTGTATACAGCATGTGCTAATTGATCAGCGCGCTGCATGAGTGGTTTTTGTAAAATATCCATACCTCCTTCGAAATGACTGATCAATAATCACTAATCTCTGGTCACTACAATGGTAACGTCATATTAATACCACTACCCGCACTTGCTTGTCCTTCAATTTTTGGTTCGGGATCAAAATTAACTGCGATAGGCATGAGCTCACCTGTGAGCGTAGACGTATACAACATTTTATTTTTCTTGCCAAATTCGTAGACTTCCTTCGTCACTTTTACATCTTGTTCACAATATGTTTTTATTTCCTCAATCTTTCCTTCTTCATACCACTTTATTGCTTGAAGACCATCTGCACTCTTACTAATTTCAAGTGTCGCTTTTGCTATGTCATCGAGTTTGAATCGCTTTCCAGCAGACTCTTTTATCTTTTCGAGCAGATCAAGATGTGGAATAACGTTAATATCTCCTGGATAATATTTATCTAGAATCGGAGCATCAAATCCTTTGCTATTATATCCAATAATGCGTTCTGCTCGTTCTAAAATTGGCCAAAGCTCAGATAACTGGTGTTCGTCAAACGAACGATAGGTATCAGTCTCATATTCATAGACAGAAACGACCGTTACTTTTATCTCAGCGCGATTCCGGATATCTCCGTATGTTTCGATATCAAAAACTACTTCACCACTCATATTAGCTTACTTTTTTAAACTTGACGCTAAAGAGTGGTTCGTATTCATTTTCGTACTTATCATTCACACTGACGGTCTCCCCTTTCATGACCATGGTCATTGCAATGTCATTGATCATTTCTTGATCACTCGCAATATCAATCTTAATATCATCCATCTGCACAAATTCACTTGAAAATTGAGATTTCAATTCTGTTTCAATACTTTTTTTCTTCTCACGGAGGGTCTTTAAAGACTCTTCTACCTCAATATAGGATTCGCTTCCCTTCAAGGCTTCCCTATACGCATCCTTCAGGTCCTTGAGTTTTTTCTTATTCTCCTGGACGCGATTAAAAATTTCTTGTAGGTCTTGCATATATGTTTACTCTATGAAAAATAGCTGCACTATTGTATCATAGCGTTGGGTTCAGGACAAATATGCTCTATGCAACTTCCAAAACGAAAACCAGGCAAATATACCAATCTTCCAAATGACCCTCTCATGACAGGGCATAAATTTGCTGAACTCAAACAAGATCTCGAACGCCTCATGAAAAAAAGACCTCATGCAGCTTCTGAAGTAGCACGACTTGCTGAACTTGGGGATTTTTCTGAAAATGTAGAATACCAGCTTGCGAAAGGACGTCTGAGAGGAATAAATAACGCAATATTGAAAATAGAACGCCAGATATCTGATGCCGATATTATTGCACCACCCGATAGTGATGAAGTATATGTAGGAAGTACGGTGGTACTGCACGCAGAAGGAAAAGAAAAGATATACACAATACTCGGTTCAACGGAAACCAATCCTT
>PFLZ01000135.1:0-4310 GCA_002784795.1 Candidatus Magasanikbacteria bacterium CG_4_10_14_0_8_um_filter_42_12 | reverse complement strand
ATTATTTCCCACACATCGCCAATTGGGGCGGCACTGCTAGGGAAAAAAAAGAATGATATAGTAGATATCACTCTTCGAGATACAAATATGCAATATACGATCACGGATATTCGTTAATCTTTTTTGTATACCTTTCGTTTGTACAAAAGTCCACTGATGAAATGTGGAAGATGTCTCCCCGTGTAGATAAGAGTTGATGTGTGAACAAGAATCAAGAAAAATCCAATCAATGCAATAATACCAACTGTAATATTCTCTGCGCTACGAAATAAAAAGTGAGTGAGATACGCATTCGGATCTTCCAGAAGCTCTTCATGAAAAACCCATGTGACAAATTTCGTAGGACCAATATACGCAGCCGCCAAAAATGCTATCCCGAGCAACATGCCAACAATACTCTGAAGACCCCATAACGCGAGCTTTCTTTTTTTCTTCAAAAATGTTGGCATGTCAACAACATGCAATCTGTATTGCGCACTCAATACTTCATACGACATTTTTATTCTTCCTACAAATCCATTCCAAAACCCATACTTTTTTTCTTTGATCACCTGTGTCAATCCTTCAAACACACCAAATTGAAATCCTTTGCCGTAATGATGCGCATAAAAATTCAGACCTGCTTCAATGCGAAATCTGTTTTTATAAAAAGCAGGAACCTGCAACCATAACTCTCTCGTAAGTGCGCGTTCTCCTCCCAATAACGGGACAAACCATAAAAGATAACGGAGATAATACATTTTTCTATTTCTCATCCCAATAAACATCTCCGTTTTCCCTTCAATAACGGGTGTGATGATCTGCGAAAGAATATCATGTGTCATGCCTGATACATCAGCATCAATAAAAAAGATATAGTCAGCATCAGTATGCTGCACTCCTTTATTCATAGAATATCCTTTTCCACTATTTACCTTATTTTGAAGAAATGTGACAGGATACTCTGTGGCTATCGCTCCCGTATTATCCGTAGAACCGTCATCTACGACGATAATCTCTGAAAAACGACCGTCGCCCACAAGAATACTCAAGACGTCTCCTATACGATCTTGTTCATTATACGCAGGGACGATAGCAACTATTTTTTTGGTATTTTTTTGCTGATCCATACTATAAGAAAATGAGTACCAATCAAGGCAAGTGCAAGAAATGAAAGAACATACTCAGTACGCTGCAATGTTGGTGACCATTGATATGTGCCATGAGATATCCCCCACCCAATAACAATCATGACAATAAGCCATAGTACAGTACCAATAGCATCAAAAAAAAGAAACAACAAGAAGTTTAGTTTTCGTGAAGAAAGATAGATAATAGTCAAAATGCGAGTACCGTACAAAAATTTTATGAACAGCAACACAAAAAACGGTGTATGTTTTTTTAGGGGAACTTCCTGCTTTTCAAGTTCTGTGACTTTTTTCCTTCCCCGCTTCCACCTAGTCAAAAAGTGAAGAATTGATTGACCGAACAAGAACCACAACGAATCTGATATAATCGTACCCAAAAAAGCAAGGATAAACACGGTATATATTGACCATATGCCCTGCCCAGCCAAAAAAGCAGCAGTGATAATAATAGTTTCACCAAAAAAGAACGCTCCAAAAAAAATAGCCGGGAGCTGATAAGTTGTGAGGAGTGTAATAATGTGTGTATCCATACGTTCTACTAAGTATAGCACCTTTTCATGGTTTACACCCTCCGATATGATACTAATGCGATACCTCCAAAAACCTTCCAATGTGTTTTTTCATACATCAATCCTCCCTCAGTAAGTATCTCTCGTACTCTCCCAGACATATTATCTTGAAGCATACGGTGCTCTGGTGACAGAGGGATCAAAAGTCTTCCTAGAAAATTGGTTGGTGCAACAAAATCAAATATCCAAAATCGTTTCCCCGGTTGCAACACTCGTACAATTTCTTTTGTTGCACGTATTTTTTGTTCTGAACTCAAATGATGAAATGCAAGCGAGGTCACAACAGCATCACATGTTGCGTCTTCTAACGGAAGAGATACAGCATTGGCGCAAAAAATAGTTGACGAAATGTTCTTCAATAGAGACTGAGCATAGCGAACCATGCTAGGGTCAGGATCAACACCGTAGAGAGTGGATATTCCTTTGTACGCATGCAATTTTTTGAGGAGAAATCCTGGACCACATCCTATATCAAGTACTGTTTTTGGGTGGGTTGAGGCAATATTCTTCGCGATACGAGACTGTATATGACCAAACAAGAGACGCGAGATGAACGCATAGCGTCTGTGTTGTCCATGTGTGTGTGCGACAGGAGCATATGGCTCTTCATCGCTATGTGTATGTTCCATATACCGTTTTTAAGAGACAGACAGGCTTTCAATAACAGCATGCAGTTTTTCTCCTACTTCTGTCGCGACAGTTGCTACACTATCATTTTCTACCATACTCATAGCTACGGCAGGATTAATAGCCGATACAATGACCTGCCCTTTCTTTTCATAAACAATCACATTGCACGGAAGAAGAAGACCAATCTCTGGTTCAGCCTGCAATGCTTTGTAGGCAAATGGTGGATTGCATGCACCCAAAATCACATACTGTTCAATATCAACATCAAGTTTTTTCTTCATTGTTGCTTTGACATCGATCTCAGTCAAGACACCAAATCCTTCTTGGGCCAACGCGTGCTTTGTTTTTTCGATGATATCAGAGAATGATCCTTCAAGGTTTGTGGTAAATCCGTATGCCATAATACTACTTGTTAAAAAGCTCCCTATAACAGAGAGCTTTTAGTATACACGTACGTTCTTCTCTTACACCTGTGGATTACTCTGCTCTTCTTTTTTCACTTCCCCACCAGATACTGTATTTGTTTTATCTTTCAAAATTCCTTTTGGTTCTGAAAAGACAAACAGATATAAAATTTCAGCAATACCTACCGTATTGAGGACAAGAAGAGCTCCAAACCAAATGGTGTCACCACGTCGCGCTGCTTTCCACAGCGCCAAGGCCTTCCATACGAATGACCAAACCAGGACAAGGGGCATAAAACCCCAAAAACCCTGGGCAAAGCCGAATCCAAATCCGCCTGTCCCCATCATATAATTGTGTGTATTTGCATCCCACATAGAAAAATGGTTATGAAATAATATATCTAGAATATACTCGTCTCTACATGAATACAAGCTTATAAGTGGATAACAAAGACAAAAAAACTGCGGGAATAATCCCTTTTTTTGTTTCTTACTCTATACTTTCGACAATAGTATTCACAATTTCATCAATATCAAATGCAGATTGTTCCTGCGTACAGGTTTGTTTTTTTGGTTCATCATAATTTCCACACTGAACCTTTTGTATAGAAAATGACAACGCCATTGGTTCGCCATGATAGTCAAATGTGTAGGTATATTGAAGATAGGCGCTTCCCGCAGCACCTTCTTCAGATACAGCAATACAGTAATACGTACCTTTTATATCTTTTCCATAGGTCTGACTTTGTAGACCTGGTTGTTCTACACTTTCTTCGCATGCATATAAGAATGTTCCTGGCTGTAGAGTTGGTGGCCAGTCAACCGTTGTTATATACTCACTCCCAAAGTCATCTGGATAATGAAATGCAAGGCCTGTTTCTTCGCTGAAGATTTGGTTCCACATGGCTGTTTCTGGGTTCACAGTACCATCATCTACATTTGCAATAGGACAATTTTCTAATTCACAAAATTCTTGATCTTGGGTAACTACGCCTATAGTACTTTCCTTCTGCGAACCTCTGACATGTGTGTAATATATCGTCCATACGACATAGAGGCCCACACTCAATATGAAAAGAATACATACTAGTACCCAAGCACTAGTATGTTTTGACTGTGCTGTATTATTCATAAAAAAATATGTTATTATGAAAAAAGTTTAACAATAATCCAAATACCAAGAATGCCACCAATGAACGTGCCCAGTACTGATGAAAACGAAAAGGTACTGGCACCAAACCACACGGGGACATACGCTCCGAGTGTGCTCCCAACGAACATTCCAAAGAGGACTAATCTTTTATCCATATAGATTTCTGTTGCTATGAATCTAGTATAACAGAAAACACAGCACGATGCTGTGTTTTCTGTTTATGCTCGACGGGTGGGAATCGAACCCACGACCAATTGGTTACACGTCATCCACAATTTTCATTGCGGCGTGGACTATATCATCACCCTCGCCTATTTCCGCTCTAGTCGGAATCGTTAGGGTGCGAAGCGCTTCCCCTGAACCAAAAATGTTCGAACAGGGTACTCCCCGAAGGGATAGTCTCTGAACCTTTTTCCATATATGGACG
>PFLZ01000131.1 GCA_002784795.1 Candidatus Magasanikbacteria bacterium CG_4_10_14_0_8_um_filter_42_12 | reverse complement strand
TGAATCGGTGGTGTACTCTAGAAAGATGTACTGTGCCGTGTCGTTCTTTGTCCGCCTTGGGCGGATTATGACCTCCCTGCCCACCGTAGCTTTAGCGTAGGCGGGTCTCCTGTCACCCATGTCTGTAGAAACAAAAACACTCTCTTGGTGGAGAGAGTATGCGAGTACGTCATATCGAGTGAACGATAGTGAATCGAGAGATCTCGTGTTTCCACTGAGATTCCTCGACTTCGCTCGGAATGACATTTGCTTTAGGGCTCTCTCCTTCCCTTTAGCTTAAAGTTGATTGTAAGGTGGGGGTCAATCTCGCTTCCCCTTTTCTCATGTTGACGGAATACTATATCATGCAAAACGATATTTGTCAATACCTTGTGGATATATGCCGTGTGCATATCTATTTTTTTGCTTAATCTAAGCCTTTTTTTATACAAAATAACCTGTCCAGAGACACTTGACAAGTTATCACTAGTGTGCTATAATAGTGCTATAATAAGCCAAAAATCCTGTCTTTTGAAAACAAACTATTTGCAGGTATACACGAAAAAATGGCTTATTTTAGCGGAAAAATAAGACTCCTCACTACCCAGATGGGAGCCGGACTGGATATTGCGCAGTTCCCCTCCTTACCCAGGAGGGGCTAGGGGAGGTTTACGCACTACCACTGTTATTGCTTCTAAGTAACCCCACCTTGCTCCTCCCCTTAGTAAGGGGAGGAAACTTCCAAAAACAGCTCTAAACTTATCCCCAAATAACTTTTTTACCCACATTTTTCCCTTATTTTAGCCAAATTTATAAATCCTCCCCCTATCAGGGGGAGTTAGAGGGGGTCTGCGCCAGCAAACAACGTGTTTCTTACTACAGACCCCTCCCAACCTCCCCTGCTAGGGGAGGAGATATCCACACCCATATGAACCAAACAACCCTCGAAACCCTCCAAAAAGCCGGGATGGATGAAAAGGAGGCTGAAATGTACCTTATTTTAGCGGAAAATGGTGAGAGCACGGTGCCACAGATCCTAGAGCACACCCAGCTCTCCCGCGCTACCGTCTACGAGGTCCTCCCCCAGCTCCTTGCAGATGACTTTGTCGAATATAGAAAAGACGGTCGTATTGCCTACTACCGGGCCGTCCACCCTACCAAGCTCCTAGAACTTCTTGATCAAAAAAAACGCCAATTGGCGCTGCTCGAAGAAGAGATGAATGAAACCGTCCGACAGGTGGTAGGGAGTTTTCAGTTGGCGAATAGTAAGCCGGGAGTGAGGTTTTTTGAGGGGAAAGAAGGGGTCATTGATGCCTACGAAGAAATTCTACAAACGGGCCAACCCATCGACAGTATAGAAGACAAAGGAGAGATGGGAGAATTTATTCCAGAGTACTTCCCTACATTTATCAAAAAAAGAATTGAAAAAAATATCTTTAATCGAGTAGTCGCCCCCGCAAGCAACACAATAAATATTACAAGTGAACATGAAAAACGCGAGATGAGAAGTCTGCCGGTCGATCTATTTCCTTTTGGGATGGATATAAAAATTTCAGGGAATACAATTCTTTTTGCTACATTAAAAAAAGAAGACGCTATTGCGCTTCTTATTGAAGATACTTCGATAGCAAAAAATTTCCGTATCCTATTTGAATATCTCTGGGTTCATGCCGCAACTCGTACTTCTCCTGAAGGAAAAAATGCTGACACGGTTTCATAAAGGTGACCACTATCATCTAATTGCATAAGAGTTTTTTGATTTATATGTGCACCATCATAAACATACCTTTTTATATACTCATCAAAATCATAAAGAGTATATCCTCCCTGAAGCAATGATTGAATCTCGTCATTCATGACAACATCTTTTTGCATTACAAATCCAAGAGGCACGTCACCTTTTTGCGCATCTTCTCCCTGAAATCCTGGACCTATAATTATGGTCAGAGAAATACCATCTGGAAAAGATTGTCTTGCTTGAAGCATCTCGGCAATACGATATGTCCAGCCATCATTGTCTCGAATACTATCATCTATATATATTCCTCCTTCTTTGAGCTTTTGACTCATATCTTCCAAAAATTGGATATATTCATCACCACGTTTGTATACAGTTGAACGTACCCCAATGGCGACGTCAATCTGTCCATCTTTTAGTGCTTCAATACGAGAAAAATCTCCAACCATGAGACCGCTCGTGTATGCGGGAATGGCATCATATAGATCTTCTCCATCCCAAAAATATTTCTGTATATCCTCAGCAAGCAATTGCTTTGCTTTTAAAAATACATTACTTCGTGCATCAACACTACCTTCTTCAGCATGAAGTAGATCTTTTCTATCCTGCGCAGTCAAATTTATCTTATATGGATATATGACATTACCCTGATCATCTCGAGTACTAATAGTATCGGGAATAACAACCATATAACCAAATGACGGAGCAATCTGTGATAACAAGTTACGAAGTGACGAAGGATCTTTTGTAAGTTGTTCAATTCTCTCATGTGCATAAGAAAAATTATTTTTGCTTGTTTCTCCATCAGAAATCATCAGTGTCTTATACATCATGTCTGACAAGACTTCTCTATCACCAACTGTTAGTGGTCCAATCTCTTGCTCGAGAGCACCCCAATCAATAACCCCCTCAATAAATTTGTTGAGTGGATAATACACTTTATTTGCCATCGCCATGTCAAGATAATATTCATCAAAACCCGCTTCTGCACGCTCTTGTTTACTTTTTCCACTCCCAGGACCAAATTCCAACAATACTTTTTTTCTCTTTGGATCTTTTATGTGATCCAACAATTTGAACAAATCAAATCCAAAACGCCGTGTGTATTCTTCATTTCCACGATCAACTCGCCAATGAATTTCTGGAATTGGAGCAAGCTCACCACGTGCTGCCAGTGCACGATTGAACAATCCCATTTTTTGTTCTTGTCGCAATGATTCAAGAAGTCGATCCTGTCCTTTCTGAAATGAAGCAAGGTCAAGTGTACCAGCTTCGTGATGTCCTAAAGAATCTGCGATTTTTCTGAAAAAACCTGAAAGAACCTTAACATCAGGTGTCTCA
>PFLZ01000040.1 GCA_002784795.1 Candidatus Magasanikbacteria bacterium CG_4_10_14_0_8_um_filter_42_12 | reverse complement strand
CATTGTGGCTTTTGTGTATATACTTACTCATGGATCTATTGTATCACGCCCCAGAGGGGCGGGGAATTAGACCCAGGAGAGATTAAAGAAAATCGTTATGTACACCTGGGGTTTTAAGGGGAAAGGTGTCTGAGCCTCAACGCTTGTCAATGAGCACTTTTTTAGTGCCGACACAGGCGAGTTCTTTCCCCTAACACTTTTTGTTACTTTTTGGTGACAAAAAGTCAGGAAAGAATAATAAACAAGCTACTCAATATTCACCATTTTAAGATGCTTTTTAGGCAATTTCTCTATACTTGCCCACCACCGCCAAACTTGCTACACTGCCTACAAAGTGAGTTTGTCATTTCGAACAAAGTGAGAAATTCTTCCCTGTACAATCATTCTAAAGATTTCTCCCCAGGGTCGAAATGACACCTTTCGAGAAGGCAACCGTTATATTTCTTTCATCATTTCCTAAACGTACGCAATATGACCCCACATACACGCCCAAATTGGGATGAATATTTCATGGAAATTGCAAAAGTCGTGGCACTCCGTGCAACATGTGACAGAGGCAGATCTGGCTGTGTGATTGTCAGGAATAAACAAATTCTTGTAACAGGATATGTCGGCTCAGCATCGGGCCTTCCCCACTGCGATGAAATAGGACACCAAATGAAAACGATGAAACACGAAGATGGCACAGAAACACAACATTGTGTGCGTACCGCGCATGCAGAACAAAACGCGATTGTCCAAGCTGCAAAAGTTGGGACAGCACTCGATGGTGCAACACTCTACTGCAAAATGACACCCTGTCGTGTCTGTGCAAAAATTATTATCAATGCAGGGATAAAGCATGTCATCTGTGAAAAACGCTATCATGCAGGAGAAGAAAGTGAAGAAATGTTTCGCATGACAGGTATCACACTCAGCTTTGTAGATGAATCAGTAGAACAATATGCAAACCAATAACAAACTCATCCTCGGCATTACGGGCAACATGGCCGCTGGCAAAACAACCATTACAGACTATATAAAAGAACGCTACGGGGGCGTCTCTTTTCGCTTCTCTACCATGCTGCGCGACGTCCTCTCTCGTATTCATGTAGAAGAAACTCGTGACAACCTCCAGCAACTCTCAACATTTTTACGTTCCACCTTTGGTGAAGACCTTATGTCAAAAGTCATTGCCGAAGATGTAAAAGAAGCTACGGATACGATCATCATTGTAGAAGGCGTTCGTCGTCCGAGTGATGTCGCCTATCTAAAAGAAATCCCAGGCTTTCATCTCATAGCAGTGACAGCAGATATTCGTACACGATTTGATCGCATTACAAAACGAAGTGAAAACCCAGACGACCAGACAAAAACATTTGAAGTATTCGAGAAAGAACAAACGCAAGAAGCTGAAATAAAAATTGATGAGATTAGTCGTGATGCAGAGGTCGTAATTGATAATAATGGGAGCCTCGAAGAATTGTATACACAAGTTGATGAATTCGTACTAAAGTTTACAAGTTAGCAAGTACTCACGTATGGAAATAAAAATTAAAAAACTTCATCCAGAGGCAAAACTTCCACAATATGCACATCCGGGGGATGTTGGTATGGATATGTATACATTAGAAGAAAAAACTCTTCAACCAGGAGAACTCTATGTTTTTGAATGTGGATTTGCCATGGAATTTCCTATTGGCTATGCAGCAATTGTGAAGGACAAAGGCAGTGTTTCAAAAATGGGCCTCCATACGTTTGGTGGCGTCTATGATGCTGGGTATCGAGGACAATATAATGCCGGTATTATCAATCATAGCGGAAAAGAAATTACCGTAGAAAAAGGACAAAAAATTGCACAAATTGTTATCTTTCCTGTAGAGATCCCAACACTGACAGAAGTAGATGAACTCTCTGATAGTGCTCGTGGTGATGGAAGATTTGGAAGTACGGGGAAATTCTAGTTACAGATAACGGATAACGCTGATATACTGATGTACTTTCAAGTGAACACAAAGCTACGAAGATAATATCAGTACATCAGGATTATCAGTAAGACAAATACAAACATATGCAGAACTACTTATCAATAGTACAACACATTCTCGACAACGGCGTAAAAAAAGAAGATCGAACCGGTACAGGAACGATCGCTGTTGCTGGTGCGATGTTTTCGCACGATATGGCAAATGGCTTTCCTCTTTTGACAACAAAAAAAATGCCGTTTCAAATTATTGCGACAGAACTTGAATTTTTTATAAAAGGAATCACAGATAAACATTGGCTCAAAGAACGAAACTGTCACATATGGGATGAATGGTGCAATCCGAAGAAAGTAGCATACGGACAGGATGAAGACACAAAGAAAAAAATGGCAGACGAGCGCGATCTCGGTCCTGTCTACGGATTTCAATGGCGACACTACAACGCACCATATGAAAATTGGAATAGTGACTACACAAATCAAGGTGTTGATCAGCTCAAAAATCTTGTTGAGATGATCAAAAAAGATCCAAGCAGTCGACGATTGATTGTGAATGCATGGAATCCACAACAACTCGACACCATGGCATTGCCACCGTGTCACTGGGCATTTCAAGTCACGATTCTTGATGGCAAACTCAATCTCATGTGGAACCAACGATCTGTTGATGTCATGCTTGGACTTCCTTTCAACATCGCAAGCTATGCCCTCCTCCTCCACCTCCTCGCAAAAGAAACAGGATACAAGGAAGGGACACTGATCGGCTTTCTGGGTGATGTCCATATCTATAGCAACCATATCGACGGCGCAAAAGAACAACTCACGAGAGATCCAAATACACACAACCTATGCACGATCGAAACAGAAAAATTCACATCCATTTTTGATTGGGAAGCAAATGATACAAAGAAAAAAGGATATAAAAGTTATGATCGTATTTCGTTTCCTATAGCAGTATAAATATTCTAGGTTCAGGGTTCTAGGGCCCTATGAACCTAGAACTTTGAACTTCAATGTATGATCACATTAGTAGCAGCAATCAGCAAAAACAACTGCATCGGCGTCAAAGGCGATCTTCCTTGGCATATCCCAGAAGACATGAAACGCATGCGGGAGATAACCCGAAAAAAAGTGCTGATCATGGGACGAAATACGTGGGAATCAATTCCCTCACATCGGCGCCCACTCCCCGACCGTACGAACGTTGTCATCACCAGAAATGAATCGTATGAACTTCCAGCGGGTGTGGAACGATTTTCTTCTATACAAGAAGCAGTGGATGCACACAAGGGAGAAGAAATTGTTAGTTTTGGTGGCGAAGGCGTCTTCAAAGAGATGATCGAATACGCAGATGCACTAGAAATCACACACGTTGAAGATACTGTCGATGCGTGTGATGCGTATTTTCCAGAAATCGATCTGAACGTATGGAAAGAAGTCTGGCGAGAGGATCATGATGGGTTTTCTTTTGTACGATATGAAAGAATAAAAAGTTCATAGTTCTCAGTTCGGAGTTCTTAGAAAAAAGAAAGTATGCAAACGTACAAAGATTTACAAGTGTGGCAAAAATCGATGGAACTTACAAAATTGATTTACCAATGCACGGCTACCTTTCCAAAATCTGAACTATACGGACTGGTCTCTCAAATGAGAAGAGCAGCGGTATCAATTCCTTCAAATATAGCAGAAGGGTATGGAAGAAGAAATAAAAAAGAAAATGCACAATTTGTGAATATAGCATATGCATCATCTTTGGAGCTAGAAACACAGCTAATATTATCTCAAGAGTTGCAATATATAGCTGACGAACAATTTCAATCTGTGACAAATATACTTACAGACACACAAAAACTTCTCTACAAATACCGAGAATACCTAAAATCCTAGCCCTATGAACTCCGAACTCCGAACTCCGAACACAAAAAAAGGCCTTTTTATCATGCTCGAAGGTACTGACGGCTCTGGAAAAACAACCCAGACAGAACTACTTCTCAACAAATTGAAGGCAGAAGGACACGACGTAGAGCAAATCAGCTTTCCACAATATGGTGAAAAAAGCGCTGCGCTGGTAGAAGATTATTTGAATGGGACATTTGGCACTGCTGATGAAGTAGGACCATACCGTGCATCGATTCTCTACGCTGTTGACCGCTATGCTGCAAAGGCAAAAATTGAAGGCTGGCTCAATGCCGGGAAGATTGTGATAGCAAACAGATATGTTGCATCAAACATGGGACACCAGGGTGGAAAAATTTCTGACCCAACAGAACGACAAAAATATTTTGATTGGAACTACCATTTAGAGTATACTGTCTTTGACATTCCAAGGCCGGATATCAATATCATCCTCCACGTGACGCCAGAAATTTCACAAAAACTGGTAGACAAAAAAGATGAACGTGCATATCTGACAGAAGGGAAAACACGCGATATCCATGAAGATGATCTGAACCATCTCAGAAATGCAGAGCGAGCATATCTCGATATTGCAAAACAGTTTCCAGAATTCACACTCATCGAATGCGTAGAAGGAGATGATATCCTTCCACAAAAAATCATTCATGAAAAAATTTGGGAACAGATTTCAATACATGTATCATAACGTTTATTCATATATCTTTCATCTATGCTTATCAGCATTACAGATATTATCACAGAGAGCTTCAAGCTCTACAAGAACAATTTCAAACGATTGTTTGTGTATATGGCGCTCACATTTGCACCAGGTGCACTCATTATTATTTCAAAATTTTTACTTACTTATTTTTTCCCAGGAACAACAATTGGTGCGCTCGGCATATCGTTTCTCATCTTTGTCATGGTATCAATACTCCTCACTGCCATGAGTTTTTGGTTCAACCTCGCATTCATTCGCGTATTGGTACAGATATATACAGGACAAACAACAGACACGGCGGGTGCTGAAATCATGCACGCAAAAAAAGTATTTTGGGCAGCAATTGGGGTGACCATATTGACAACACTCGCTACACTCGGAGGTTTTCTTCTCTTGTTCATCCCGGGTATTATCTTCATGCTCTGGTTTGCATTTTCTTATATATTTGTAGCAGTAGACGAGACCAGTGTCATGGACAGTATGCACAAGAGTAAAGCACTCGTAGACGGCAGATGGTGGCAAGTCCTCTACCGAGTCATCGTACCAAGTTTGATATTTGGTATATTGATCTCCATTGTCATCGGCATCGTAGGAAGTCCGCTCACCTACATACTCAATCAAACGAGCAAAACCTCTGATCTGTATCAGATATGGCGTATTATGACAGACTTGATTAGTTCATTTGCCTCTGCTATTGTCAGCCCTCTTATTACGATTGGACTCGTTGTTCTCTTTGTAGAATTGAAAAAAACACCTGTTTCTACACCAGAAACAACGGTGAATACATCAGAAGTTTCACCCACTCCACCAACAGAACAAGTATAATTTTTTAAAAAAAAAGACCCCCATCAAAGATGACGAGGGTCTTTTCAAATCCATATTTTCTTGCTAAGGTAAGGGGTGTTAACCTCTTCAAACTCTATGCCAGAATATATCCCCGTGATCGGAATGGAAGTCCACGTCGAGCTCAAAACTGCTTCGAAGATGTTTTGTTCATGCAAAAATGATCCAGATGAAAACGAACCAAACAAGAATATTTGCGAAATTTGTACTGCACAGCCAGGAACACTCCCAGTGCCAAACAAAAAAGCAATCGAATGGACAGTGAAGATTGGGAAAGCCCTTGGCTGTACAATCCGAGAACTTTCAAAATTTGATCGCAAACATTACTTTTATCCAGATCTTCCAAAAGGCTACCAGATTTCACAATACGACGAACCGATTGCAGAGCATGGAAAGATGAAATTAGAATTTATCCTAGAAGAAAATATTCGTGATGTTGCTGAGATAGGTATTACCCGAGCACATCTCGAAGAAGACACAGCAAAGCTACTCCACGATGATAATGGCAGCACACTGGTTGATTTCAACCGCGCAGACACACCACTTGTTGAGATCGTCACCGATCCAGACTTCATGTCTGCGACAGAGGCAAAAATGTATTGCCAAGAACTGCGCACCATGCTCCGCACACTCAACGTGAGTGACGCCGATATGGAAAAAGGCCACATGCGATGTGAGGCAAATATTTCTGTCCAAGAAGCAGGGACATTTGAAATCGTGGACGGCGTAGTAAAACCTCTCGAAGGACATACTCTCAATGCAAAAGTAGAGCTGAAAAATCTCAACTCGTTCAAAGCAGTCGAACGAGGTATTGCATATGAAATCGTACGTCAGACAGGCATGATCGAAAATGGTGAATCATGGATCCAGCAAACACGTGGTTGGGACGAAGACAAAGGAGAAACGGTTCTCCAAAGAGTCAAAGAAAATGCAGCTGATTATCGATACTTCCCTGACCCAGATATCCCTCCATTTCATCCGATAACTATCGCAGGGCATATATCCCTCCCAGAGCTTCCACAGGCCACCAGAGCGCGATTTCACGCCGAATACGGCCTATCCTATGCTGATGCTCGCTTTCTTTCAGAAGACAAAATCTGGGCAAATTTTACAGAGCAGACAATGAGCGAACTCTTTGAATGGCTCCATGCACTCCCAGAGGTACAAGGTGACAGTGATGACATCATAGACCAAAAACGAAATAAGGTTGCTCGCCTCGCGAGTGGATGGATTACGAGTAAACTCGGTGGCATTTTGAATGAAAAACAAATGGGGCTCGCCGACGTTGCTTTTTCACCAGAAAACTTTGCAGAACTCATCGCACTTATTTATACCGAACGAGTAAATGCAACGAATGCACACAAAATTCTCCTCATCATGGTCGGCCTCGATGTAGACAAGGACCCCACACACATCATGGAAGAAAAAGGCTGGGGCCAAGTATCTGATGAAGGACAACTCGGTGAAGTCGTTGACCGTATCATCGCAGACCATCCTGCCCAAGCAGAAGAATTCACATCCGGCAAAGAGGCAACAATCAAATTCCTGATTGGTATGTGTATGCGAGCAACAGAAGGCAGTGCTGATCCAATAGTGGTGGAGAAATTGTTGCGGGAGAAGTTGGGTGGTACTACGTAAGGCTATACATCAATGCAACGAAGATTACGTCTCACTTCGCCTATACCACAGGCATCAGTGTTCCCTGAAGATTATTTGTTACCTTCGGTAACAAAAGATTGAAGATTATGCTACATGATAAAAAGAACATGCGTATCACGCATGTTCTTTTTGCTTACAAAATAATCTTTTAGTCTTAATGAAGCGAAGCGGAATGTAATCTTCAATCATCCACTTGCACCACAATCAAAGCCATGATACAGTGTCTGAAGTATGTTTAGCGCTATCGCGACACAATACACTGGAGGGCCACAATCTGAAGACAACAGACCACTCAATCATTGAGTGGTCTTTTTTTATTCATTTGTCACGACACACCATATGTCACCACTCTCAAAAGAAGACATCGATCGTATGTCATCACTCTCTCGAGAAGACATTCTCGAAGAGTTGAAAACAAAGATGCTCTCTGCACCACCACAATCTCCTTTCTTTGGCAGAGACATTATTTCTATCAAAGAACTTTCCCGAGAAGAAATTATCACGGTTCTCAATCACGCGACAGCCTTGAAACAAACACCGCAACCAGAACTCCTCAAAAACAAAGTTATGGCAAGCTGTTTTTTTGAACCATCTACAAGAACACGATTATCTTTTGAGACAGCTATGACACGACTTGGTGGAGGTGTCATGGGATTTGCAGATGCAGGCGTCACATCGACAAAGAAAAAAGAAACACTGTATGACTCCATGAAAATTATTGGTCAATATGCTGACGTCATAGCAATGCGACATCCCGCAGAGGGAGCAGCTCGACGCGCCGCAGAAGCGACGGATAAACCAATCTTGAACGGAGGTGATGGTGCAAATCAACATCCAACGCAAACACTCCTCGATCTTTTTACAATTCAAGAATGTCAGGGCACACTTGAAGGACTCAACATCGCACTTATCGGTGATTTGAAATATGGTCGCACGGTGCACTCGCTTGCACAAGCGCTCATCCACTTCAATCCAACGCTCTCTTTTGTCGCTCCAGAAAGTTTGCAAATGCCATCCTACATTTGTGAAGATCTCAAAAAACACAACATTTCATATACGTTTTACGAACGTATCGAAGAGGTGATGGCACAAGCAGACATTATCTATATGACTCGCATCCAAGGCGAACGATTTCCAGACAAAATGGAATACGAACGTGTCAAAGATGTATATGTACTGACAAAGGATATGCTTGCCCCAGCAAAACCCACCATGCGTATCATGCATCCACTGCCACGTGTCAATGAATTAAAAGAAGAAATAGATCCAACGCCACATGCCTATTATTTTGAACAAGCACATAATGGATTATATGTGAGGCAAGCACTGCTCGGACTTGTCCTTGGTGCATTACACGCATAATTTTATATGAATATGACAACATTCTCACATCCAACAAAGGATCTTCGCTCATTCAAGGTATTTACTATTGAAGAAGGGACAGTGATTGATCATATCGATGCAGGGCAAGCACTCAATATTATTCGCGTTCTCGATTTGGCAGGCAATGATACGATCGTGACCGTAGGATTGAATCTCCCAAGCAAAAAATTGGGACACAAAGACCTTATCAAAGTAGAATTCAGAAACCTGACACCAGACGAAGCAAACAAACTTGCTATTTTTGCGCCACACTCGTCTATCAACATCATAAAAAACTATGAAGTCGCTGATAAATTTTTGGTGACAGTACCAAAATCAATAGAGCGACTTATCGTCTGCCCAAATCCAAGCTGTATTAGCAATGCAGAAAAAATGGATACCATGTTTCATGTCAGTAATGGCGGCGAGCATCTGAAATTTACCTGTCACTACTGTGAAAAGAAATTTCAACATGACGATATCCTCGAATATAAATATTCATAATATGAAGATCCGTACATGGGACAATCAAACTATTGATCTTCCTCTACCTGACACCTATAGCACAAAAAAAAATATTGTGGCACTCCCAGGACTGATTGACCCACATGTACATTTTCGTGTACCTGGTGCAGAAGAAAAGGAAGACTGGCACACGGGGAGCAAGGCAGCGATTGCTGGTGGCTATACCACTATTTTTGACATGCCGAACAATACCCCACCGTGTGTAAACAAAGCGACACTGCAAGAAAAAACAACACGCATTGAACACATGCTACGCGAAGCAGATTCTCCACTTGCATACAAATTGTGGATTGGCGCTACAGAGGAAAATATACAAAAAATTCCTGAACTCAAACATGATATTATTGGCATCAAAGTTTTCATGGGCGCGAGTACAGGAACATTGCTCATGGATAATCCTGATATGCAGGAAGCACTATTCAAAATGGCGGGTGAACACAACATTGTCATCGGTGCTCATGCAGAAGATGAAGCAGAACTACAAAAAGGAAAGAAAGGATTCCCTGGAACAACCGATGTACATGATCATTCAAAAATTCGTGACCGAAGCGCTGCAGTGAAAGCAGTATCACATGCAATAGTATTTGCAAAAACATATCACACAACACTCTATATCCTTCATGTGAGTACAAAAGAAGAAGTGGAAATCATCCGCAAGGCAAAACAAGAAGGTGTCACCGTATATGCAGAAGTGACACCACATCATCTGTTTTTGTCTGAACAAGATTACAACACACTTGGCACAAAAGCACAGATGAATCCTCCACTTCGTACAGCAGAAGACCAACAGGCACTGTGGCAAGGCATAGTGGATGGCACGATCGATACCATAGGGACAGACCATGCGCCACACACACTCGAACAAAAAGCACTCCCTTATGGACAAGCACCTTCAGGTGTTCCCGGAATAGAAACAGCACTGCCACTCATGCTCGATGCATACCACAAAGGAAAGATCACACTCGAACGTATTATCGATATCATGCACACAAATAGTACAAAAATTTTTTCATACATACCCGAAAAGACATGGACTATTGTGGATCTCGATCTGATAAAAACCGTACGGGATCAAGATATGTTTACAAAAAGCAGGTGGTCTCCTTTTGCAGGGCGGGAACTAAAAGGCTGGCCAATCGGTGTAGTCATCAATAATATTTATTATCCTTCACATACATAATCTATGCGTCATCTGATTTCGCTCAAAGAACAATCTAGAGAAGATATTCTCGCCATGATTGCACTCGCAAAAAAAATCAAACAACACCGTTCTCAAGGCGTGCCAACCACATATCTTGAAAACAAAACACTCATCATGTTGTTTGAAAAGTCATCAACACGAACACGTCTTTCATTTGAAGCTGGCATGACAGAACTCGGTGGACACGCTATTTTTCTTGATAAAAAAACAACACAATTTTCGCTCACAGATTTCAAAGATGAGATACAGGCAGTCATGAGATATGGCAGTGTCCTCATGTTCCGAGCAGGACATGCAGCAGATGTAGAGCTCGCCGCTTCGATCAATCGTATCCCTGTGATTGATGCGTGTAGTGAAAAATATCATCCAGCACAAGCACTCAGTGATCTCCTAACAATGGATGAAAAGAGTGGTGGCATCGAACATGTCAAAAAAATCACGTGGTTAGGGATCGAAAACAATGTATCCAATACACTCATGCTAGCATGTGCAAAGCTTGGGATAGAAGTAGCAATTGCAGCTCCAGAAGTCGATAGAGACAGTGTGGATGAAGCACTGAATCGCATGGCAGAACACACAGGAAAAGTAACGCGCACAACAAATCTCGAAGAAGCACTCAAACATACAGACTACGTTCATACCGATACATGGATGAACATGGAATTTTTTGAGAATGGTCATGTCAAACCACAATTTCAACAAGAATACGATCGACGAAAACAACTGTTCATGCCATTCCAACTCAATGCCGGCATGATCGAACGATATGCGCCACAGGCAAAAATAATGCACTGTATGCCTTGTCATATTGGCTATGAAATTTCTCGTGATGCCATCGATCATCCGAATGCAATCATCTTTGACCAAGCAGAAAACAGGATGCACATGCAAAAAGCAATGATCCTCTGGCTCCTTGAAAAAGAACATGAAGTGGCATAATACGTATTTCTTATGATATTCTAAAACATATGCAATCTTCCATTCCTCCTTGGTACCCAGACCATCCCCCTATATACGATATACAAAAATCGTATATGGACAATGCAAAAGAAGGACCGTTTTTTGATGGTGCCTTTCCTACACGAAACATTCCTCCAAAAGAACAATGGATCGATTTTCTTGGGCACAAGGTCATGAGTCCACTCGGTGTACCAGCAGGCCCACTTCTCAATAGTACATATATTTCTCTTGCCGCAAGACTTGGATTTGATGTCCTCACGTACAAAACAATACGGAGTGCTGCACATGACACCCATCCTGTACCAAACATGATCTACATCGATGTAGATGGACAATTGTCACATGAAGCAAAAGAACTGCACCAAACATCGACGCAACAACAAGACATGGAGTACCTCGCTGTCACCAATTCATTTGGGATGGGATGTTATGATCAAACATATCTTCTCGAAGATATTGCGAAAGCAAAGGCATCGCTGAGAGAAGGACAAGTGTTGAATGTATCTGTCGTAGGAACACAACGACCAGGAGAAGATTTTGTCGATGATTTTGTAAAAACAGCATTCTTTGCAAAAGAAGCTGGTGCAGATATCATCACCGTAAACTTCTCTTGTCCAAATGTGAGTGGCCATGCAGAAGGAAGCATTTATATGGATCCAGAAACTTCAAAAGAAATTTCGTCTCGGATTGTAAAAGAAATCGGCGAGATTCCACTCATAGTGAAACTCGGGTATCTTGATGACAACAATCAATTGAAAGACGTCCTCGCAGCTATCGCACACTCCGGCGCACGAGGTGTCTGTGGTATCAATACCATAGGCAGACACGTCCTCAATGATAAAGGAGAACCTGCACTCGGAGTAGGAAGAGAAACGAGTGGTATCTGTGGCGGTCCTATTCGTAGCCATGGACTTGAGTTTATAAAAACAGCACGAAATATTATCGATACAGAAAAACTTGGATTAACACTCCTCGGTGTTGGTGGCGTGGTGAAGCCCGAACATTTTGATGACTATCTCTCTGCTGGAGCTGACATCGCTATGAGTGCCACCGGCATGATGTGGGATCCGTACCTTGCCATGCGCTGGCATGAAATACATACCATATAATCTATGATAGATATCCTTCAAACACTCAAAGACGTAGGCGCTATTCTCGACCATGATCATTTTGTCGGAACATCGGGTCTCCATTTTGATACATATATCAATAAAGATGCACTCTACCCACACATTTCATCAGTAAGCAAAGTAGGAAGAGCTTTTGCTGAAGCACACAAAGAACTTAATATCGACATCGTTGCGGGGCCTGCACTTGGAGGTATTATTCTTTCACAGTGGACAACACATCATCTTTGCGAACTAAAAGGAAAAGATATTCTGAGTATTTATGCTGAAAAGAAAGATGGTGATCTCAAACTAACCCGAGGATATGACAAACTTGTGTCCGGAAAGAACGTTCTGGTAGTAGAAGATCTCACCAGTACGGGAGGATCACTCACGCAAGTCATAAAAGCTGTAAAATCATGCGGAGGCAATGTTATTGCAGCATCAGTGATGGTCAATAAAAATCCAAACGTAACAAGTGAAACATTTGGTGGTGTTCCTTTTACTCCCCTAGCGCAGATTGATATCACACTGTATGATGCCGATACTTGTGAACTTTGTGAACAAGGAATACCAATAAACACAACAATTGGTCATGGCAAAGAATTTCTCGATTCAAAAAAATAAGATATGCTTTCATATACAGAACGAGCAAACTACACAATAAATGAAACAGCAAAAAAGTTGTTTTTGCTCATGGACGAAAAAAAAACAAATCTTTGTTTTTCAAATGATGCCATCACAAAGCAAAAATTGCTGACTCTTGCGAATACAATCGGGCCAGAAATCTGTATCCTCAAAACACACATCGATATTGTTGAAGATTTTGATCAAGATCTGATTGTACAACTTCATCAGGTTTCAGAAAAACACAATTTTTTACTTTTCGAAGATAGAAAATTTGCAGATATTGGCAATACCGTAAAACATCAATATAAACATGGCATATACCATATTGCCGACTGGGCAGACATTACCAATGCACACATCTTACCTGGGCCTGGGATTATAGAAGGCCTTCGCGAAGTTGGAATGAACCAACACAGAGGACTTCTCCTCTTGGCAGAAATGAGCTCTGTTGGTTCACTTGCAACAGGTAACTATACGGATAAAGCAGTAGCGCTTGCAGAAACATACAAAGACTTTGTGATCGGTTTTATTTCACAAAAAAAACTTTCAGACAATCCAGGTATGATTCATATGACACCGGGTGTGAAGATGCAAGATACCGGTGACACACTCGGACAACAGTACAATACGCCTGAGCATGTCATCGGTAAAAAAGGAAGTGATGTTATTATTGTCGGGCGTGGGATATATGAAGCAGAAGATCCTTTGACCGCCGCGAAGGAATATAGAAAGCAAGGATGGGAAGCATACCAAACATACAAAAAATAGGCGATACGCCTATTTTTTTAGGTAATTAGTGGGAAACGTAACCAAAATAGATATTCATAAACTCTTTAAACAAGTTTTCATTTCTGTGATTGTACTGGTATTCCACTTCCTTAA
>PFLZ01000127.1 GCA_002784795.1 Candidatus Magasanikbacteria bacterium CG_4_10_14_0_8_um_filter_42_12 | reverse complement strand
GTTATTAAAACAATTACGTCAACAAAATCCTGATATTATTTTGTTGGCATATATTACCCCACAAGAAATACTCAAAAATGCCAGTAGTGTCGACAGCACCATGAGAAGAAGACTTGCTTCACATATAAACGAGTCTATGTATTTGTATGATACGTCAGGGAAAAAACTCACGTATTGGCCAGGAACATTTTTATTAAATGTAACGAATGCCTCTGTTCGAAATACGATAAGTGATTTTGTTGCTCAAGATATCTTATCGACAGGTCTCTGGGACGGTATTTTTTATGACAATGCATGGGGATCACTTGATTGGGCAATTCCTGGCGGAGATGTAGATTTTGATAGAAATGGTACGAATGATTTGGCTGGATCTGGTAATGCTGTGTGGACAGAGGCAACAAAGCAATTGTACAAGGACACAAGGCAAAAAATTGGTGGTGATATGATCATGGTTGGGAATGGATGGACTGATATGTATGCAGGTGTACTTGATGGTATGATGATCGAAGGATTTGATGAAGGATATTGGACGCAGCACATGACATGGTATAAGAACAATCATAGGCCAGGAGGATCTTACAATATTATCAATGTTAATACAGAGAACATTGGATTGTCAGCTGATTATAGAGCCATGCGTTTTGGATTGACAAGTTCTTTACTCGAAGATGGATATTATTCTTTTGATTTTGGAAACCAAAATCATGGTCAGACGTGGTCATATGATGAGTATGCTGTGCATCTCGGTGATGCTACAGGCATTGCTTCTTCTGATTCTGGGATTGCAACGTACACTCCCGATGTGTGGAGGAGAGAATATGAACAAGGCCTATCGGTAGTGAATAGTACAGGGCAAACAAAACAAATAGACCTTGGAGGAGAATATGAAAAAATTCATGGGATTCAAGATCCTGTTGCCAATGATGGCTCAATTATTTCTGAACTGACACTCAACGGATATGATGGTCGCGTGCTACTTAAAACCTTTGATAGCCTTGATGACCTATTATTTCTTAATGGAGCATTCCTTCGTTTTTTTAGAGATGATGGTACTCGAGTAAGAAATGGATTTTTTGTATTTGAAGAGGGATATAAAGGAGGTGACCAAATAGCTCATATTGATCTGAATGGCGATGGGTTGAGAGATCTTTTTGTGGTTGCTGGAAATAAAATTGTGGCATGGCGACATGATGGACAGCCATATATAAATCCATTGTATCCATATACGGCAAATTACACAGGGAAGCTTCGTATCATGATTGGAGATATAAACAATGATACCAATATGGAAGTGTATGTTGCGCCAGAGTCAGGCTATCCTGCACCGATCAAAGTATATACACGGTACGGCTTTCCATTGCGTCAAGATTGGTTTCCCTTTGGTGAAACCTACAGCGGAGGATATACGTTGGCGCTCGCAGGATCCTCTCCTGCAGAAACAAAACATCTTGTACTCGGGAGTGGTACAGGAGTAGAACCTCGTGTTGGAATCTATACATGGGATTATCAATTTTTGAATAGCTGGCTTGCATTTGAAAAGAATTTTCGTGGTGGGGTGAATGTTGCTGCTGGAGATGTGGATGGAGATGGCACTGATGAAGTGGTCGTCGGAGCTGGAAAGGGGAAAGGACCCCTTATTCGGGTGTTCAATGAGAACGGGACTCAGCAAGGAACAGATATCTCTGCCTATGCTTCTATAGAGAAAATTGGTATTGATGTCCGTGTGCAAGATGTGGATTTTGATGGGAATGCTGACATTATAGGGCTGAGTAATGATGGATTTTAGTGACAGTACATAAGATGTATAAAAAAACACCGTTCGATGACGGTATTTTTTTATATGCAATGTTATTTATGCAGTATTGTGCACTGTATGCACCTGACGTTTTTTTGTGGGATTGATATGTTTTGTATAGGCTGATTCGTACAATTCCGCAAGTAGCTCGGTACTATGTTTCCAATCATAATGTTTCGTGACATACATTTTATTTGCCAGTCCAATGGTATCTCGATCTTCTTGTGACAAATTTACAAATTCAAGGATTTTTTCTTCAAGTGCATCAGCATCATTTTCCCTGAAAAGCATCTGTGGGTTTTGGATGAGCTGCATGTGCTCTGGGATAGCCGAAACCAATGTCGGTTTTCCATATCCCATTGCCTCAAGAACTGCCAGGGGCATACCCTCTGTAATTGAAGGATGTATAAAACCAAGTGAACTTCGAAATAAATCTTCGAGTGCATTTCCAGACTGAAAGTCTGTAAATATAATATCACTGCAGGCACTTGCTTGCTTGTGAAGAGACGCAACATAGGTATTTGTATAAACAGAACCACCAACAATGACAAGTTTTAATGTTCGTACAACGTCGTTATCTTTTTGAGATTCTTTGAGATGCACAAATGCATCAATCAAAATATGGCTCGCCTTTGCAGGAATAAGTCTACTAACAAGAAGAAGATAGTTGTTTTTTTCAATATTAAATTCATCTAAGATCGTCGTTTTTGGACTATATGGAGTGGTTCCTTCTTCATGTACCGTAGTCCCATTTGGAATGTAATGTGTTTCTGCTTTAAATTCTTTTCTACAATAGGACTCCAAAGCTGGTGCAATTACAATAGTTTCATGAGGAAACGTATGGGAGAATCGCTCTCCAAGACGAAGCATGGTGCGGGCAAACCATCCCCATTTTTCGTGGTATCTATCAATAGAATGAAATGTACTCACAACGAGCGTTTTTGGTGAAAACACCCGTGGAATCCAAGAAAGCAATGATGGTCCTACACCGTGGTAGTGAATAACATCTGCCTTTTTGAAGATGGCATGAAAGGTTGAAAGAAAGGTATGAACAATAGCATCAAGATGCTTTGTTCGGATCGTAGGAACAGTTGCAACTATGATTCCATTTACATTTCCCTGTTGTTTGCCCCCATACCATGCACGGTTATAGACCGTGACATCATGCCCATCACGAACAAGACGTTCACTGATTTCAGCGACGTGTCGTTCCACCCCACCGTAGTGAGCTGGATAGCCTTTTTGTCCGATCATTGCTATACGCATAATAGTGGTTTATTTCTGTATGTTTATTGAGATAATAGAACGACAAATCTGAGTCCTGCCCCGTGGCTGAGCAATAGCGAAGCTTTACGGGGTCATTGAGATGTTCATATTTGTCTAGAATAACA
>PFLZ01000046.1 GCA_002784795.1 Candidatus Magasanikbacteria bacterium CG_4_10_14_0_8_um_filter_42_12 | reverse complement strand
TAAAAAAGGGTCTGGTGGATTCAATATTTTTCAAGTTACGTTCACAAAAAATGGTATACAAAAAATACTAGAACACTGTGAAAAAAATAATAAAAACATATCCTACCTACTCCAACCATTTCTTTCATGTGACACAGGATTTCACTTCAAAAAACATAGTGGCACGATAGATCTCCGTGTTATTTCACTCTACAAAAAAACAATCCAAAGTTATATCCGTGTTGCAAAAAAAGGAAACTTTTTAGCAAACCAACATCAAGGTGGAAATTCTTTTTATATTTCATTAAAAAAAATTCCACAAGATGTATTGTCTATGAACCGAAAAGTAAAAAACATACTAGATGCGACATCCGACATAAGTCATTCCCTTTATGCGCTTGATTATATCAGAAGTAATAATGGCAATTTATATCTTGTAGAAGGAAATGCTAATCCGGGGATATACTGGGAATACGACGAGATACGATCATCAAAACAAAAAACAAAAAAACTCATCAATGTTATCGTGAACGAAATACAAACAATCATACACGAAAGAAAAAACACTCACTCCTAATGTGAGTGTTTTTTTATACGAACATATCTATAAAGACAGTGCACGCCATGCGCCACCGGCAAACAACGTCAACAGCATGACAATCGTTGCAGCAATGGCAACACCAAGGGCAATGAGAGGAAATGATTTTTTGAATGGAATTTTGAAAATAAATGCTGCGAGTGATCCTGTCCATGCACCAGTCATAGGGAGTGGAATCCCAACAAAAAGCACAATTGCAATCGCACCATACTTTGCATGTTTTCCAGAAAAATAGCGTTCTGCATCTTCGAGCTTCTTTTTGAATACAGGCCCTATAAACCTCTGCCTCAAAATCCAATCATGCAACCGGGGCAAGAGAAGCAGCAAAAAAAACGACGGTACCAAATTTCCTATGACCGCCATGATCCAGGTGACAGGTACTGACAAATGATACACGGAAATCCCTATTGGTACCGCAGCTCTGAGCTCGGTAATAGGAAGCATGGAGAGAAAAAAGACTGCCCACTCTGGTGGAAATGCAGCAAACCATGTAGCCGGATTGAGAGCAAACATAGGCTATATAAATGACACAATAGCAGAAATACCAAACGCACCAACAATATTAAACACAATATTGCCTAAAAATAACACGGCCCCCATCTGCCAAAATCTATATCCCGCGATAGACATAGGAATAATAAGCAGTTCATTTGGAAGCGGGACAAATGCAGCATAAAAGAATAATAAGACAAATGGCAATGCTTGGTGGCGAACATACAGGCGATGAAACACCTTCAGTATTTTTTTTGAGGATGTTCGTTCGAGAAATCCTCTTCCTGTTTGTCCAAGCAAGTATCCAATAGAGTCACCTATCGTCATCCCGAGCGACAATATCAATATAATGAGGATCGGCTGATACCCAAGCTCGGTAAATACTGGATAAAATCCAATGGCAGGAAGTGGAATAGCAATATTGAATCCACTCACAATAGCGAGCACAAACATGCCAATATAGCCAAATTGAGATACAATCTCTTGTACCGTATCCCGATGTTCAATCAAAAACGTATTCAACCAAATAATACTCACAAGCACGATCACTACCATGAGTATATTTTTTACAAAATTGGTTTTTTTATTCATATACCCTCCTCAGTAGATGATGCAATATCGTCTGCCCACTCGTAATTTTCAAACGCCCACGCTCCTGCATCACGAAGAACCGTAAAACGATCTTCATGTACGGCAGCACCGAGCACAACAATATCGAGTTGGTGTCCTCGGATATCTTCTACACGAGCAGTAAAATTATATCCAGATTCTGGAATATAGCCAGTTTTGCCACCCAGAATATTTGCAAATCCATGCTGAATCCACCCGAGCAAGAGCCAATCAGTACTCCACATGTGATGCTGCTTATTACGTTCTCTGGAAAACAACTGGACTTCGGTGATCAGCAATGCCTGATGAATTTCTTCATGTGAGAGTGCTTCATTCAGGAGAAGTACCAAATCAGAAGGGGTAGATATATTGCCAGGGTCAAGACCACTCGGGTCGGTAAACACGCTATCGAGCATACCAAGCTCTCGTGCCTTTTGGTTCATACGTTCGATAAATGCGTCTCGTGGCCAGCCTACAGCGTCTGCAAGCGTCAAAATAGCCTTGTTTGAAGAACCAACCAGTGCTGCACGCCAAAGTTCTTCGAGTGTATACGTGTCACCTGCATACATGTGCGTATCTGGCACATCGTCTGAAATAACCACAGTGGATGTTGCCCAATCTGGTGATTTTTCGAGAATAACAAGTGCACTCATGAGTTTTGTGATACTCGCAATCGAACGCTGATCATATGCATGTTTTTCATACAACAATGCCCCCGTTTCTACGTCTTTGACAATCAACCCTTCTGTGGCAAACGTACTTGCGGGAACGATCTCTCCGATAAGTTTTGGTGGAACAGGAAGATTGACTGGCTCTACCGTAATGTCTCCACCAGCTTTCACAACATCTTTATCTTCGGCAGTGGGAAATCCTCCAGGAGTCACACGGGCAATAAAGGTGGATACTTTTCCAGAGGAAAATGATGAGGCAAATGACCATCCTACTCCACCAAGCGCAATCACAAGAATACCAATCGCAATCACGTTACGCCATGTATTTGATCTATCTTTTGCACCAGATTGTATATCAAGAAAATTCATAATTACATTATTCTACAGTATCACTATCTTCTTCTTTTGAAAGCGCATGTGCAATATGCTCGTGCTGACTGAGCTCTGCGAACTGTGGCAAATCAGCAATCTCCGAAATACCAAGTGCGGCCAAGGCATCCATCGTAAGCACATACGTTGGTAAAATTTCTTCACTACTATCATATTGATCCACAAGCCCACGCATCATCAAATTTCGCAAAATCACAGAACAGTTCACCCCACGAATTTGCTCGAGATCATCTCTGGTGATCGGTGAACGATATGCAATGACAGTCAATGTCTCGAGTTGTGCCTTTGTCAATTCTCCTGAAACTTCGTCTTTGATAAATCCTTCAATCGCAGAAAGATTTTCAGGATTCGTCGCCATCTGCACACTTTCTGCTTCTCGCAATATATGAATGCCGCTATCATCACGATTGTATTTCATGACAAGTGTATCAAGTGCTTCACTGATATGCTCCTTACTCGTATCGAGTGCTTTTGCAAGCTGAACAATCATCAAAGGTTTTGACGCA
>PFLZ01000112.1:14039-19530 GCA_002784795.1 Candidatus Magasanikbacteria bacterium CG_4_10_14_0_8_um_filter_42_12 | reverse complement strand
GGAAGTGGAATACCGGTACAATCACAGAAATGAAAACTTGTTTAAAGAGTTTATGAATATCTATTTTGGTTACGTTTCCCACTAATTACCTAAGTTTTTTTAGAGAAAAAATAATAAACTTATTTTTTAAGGCAAAAGTAGATGTTGAATTTAAAGTTCTTTCACCCAATTGTCACAAAACACGAATAAAACTTATACAAGAAACAAAACAAATTATAGGATTGGACGACATGTCAATGCCTTACTGTTATTATTACAGACTCAAAATAAATAGTTTAAATAACATCGCACCCAAAAAATTGGAATTAATGATAACAAAAAAACTACAAAAAAATGGAGATGAATTTGAAGAAGATAAAAGTTTTTTACCGATGTCTTTAGTTTGGAGTCACTATAGAACAAGTGTCCTGGAACACATCCCTCCAAAATTATTTAAATTTTGCGATTTTGGCTATATAATTGATCCAAATTATACACAAATAACAACACAACAATATATCACACCTTCCCAACAAGGAGAGATCGTATTAGATATGGACCTAGAGGTACGCCCGTATACAGGGAGTAGCCTATTAAGAACTGGGGTCTATCGTTTTGAATTGGTTTTGACTGGAAACAACATCAAAAATTTACACAAAACCTTCGAGATAAATTTACCAAAATATTGGAGTGTTTCTGAAAAAGAAATGTTTAACAACGGTTTATCTATCAAAGAGATAACCTGATTTAGGTTAAAAATAAATCATTCAAAATGTAAGTTATGCAATTCTCAGAACTTCAAGAAAAAATGATCAACAATGCAATGAACTACGGCAAAAGACATAATATTGAGATTGATGAAGACTTTGCATTGTTAAAATTGTATGAAGAAGTCGGTGAGCTGACCCAAGCAGTCCTCATTCACAGAAAAAAAAGTAGACCCTCAAAATTTGTCTCAGCAGAAGAATCAAAAAAAGAACTCGGGAAAGAACTGGCAGACGTAGTCGGCATGGCAATCCTCAATGCACACCTCCTCGGCATAGACCTCGAAGATGCGATTGATAAAAAATGGATCAATAAAGAGAAATAAATTTCAATTATGAACATACAGAAATACAAATTACTCTTACTCTCTGTTTCATCATTGTTGATAGCTATACTTTCTGTTTACATTGCATATCTGTCGCTACCAATAGTGTACGACTGTTGTGTAGCCCCATATGATGATTCAAACTCATCAGGAGAAATTGCGTTTCTATCAACGGTATATATTTTGGCCGCATCGCTTGCAACAGTACTCTATAGCAAAATTTTAAAAATTGAAGGCAATACACTACTATTTTTTATAGTAACATTACTCATGTTGGTCACGAACTTCACAATAATTTTAAACTCAAAAGGACACATGACTGTCGGTGTAATATTTTTTTATGTATTCCTTTTCAGTCCATTCTATTTACCTGTGATATATAAAAATAAAAAAAACACTTCAATAATGAAGTGAAGAGAGCCCGCCCGCGATGCCGAAGCACCGCGGGCAGACTTAGCGGCTAGGTCAACGAGAATAAGGATCGGATTCCCGTTGCTCCTGCCGTTCGCATCGTTGTTCCTCCTCTCGCGCGCGCGCCCGCCACCAGAGCTTCCAGAAGAAGAAGAACAACAAGGCGATGTAAGCCGTCCACGTCATCCCCTTCCAGGTGACGGCCATCTCAAAGCTGTCGAAAACCGGCGTGGTGCCGTTCGCGACATAGCTAATGATGTCGATGACATCCCCCGCCACGAATAGTACCCAGAGCAGCAGCCACCAATACGATTTCTTCATTGCGTCCTCCGGACGATGATAGTTGATGTATACATACATCTTTTTTATAAAAAAGTCAAGTATGTAATTGAATAAAAAAACACTTCCATACGAAGTGTAAGAATCCCGCCCGTGCTGCGCTTGGCAAACACGGGCGGGACAGTGGTGGGCAAAGAGATGTTTATGTGGGCGGCGGTTTACTCCTTTCTGGCCAAAGAATGAGTACGATCATCACGATCAACGGAAGCATGAACACGATCGGTGCCCACTTCTGGATCTGCAAATGACTGAGGCCAAATGAGACCTTTAGAAAAATCTCAATCAAGTTCATGCCGGTTGACATCGTACGAACGATGAGAATCCAAATGAAATTGACTTCGAGCATGGCAATCCAGAAAAAGAAACAGTACCAAGCCCAACGACGACGCGTATCAGACATCCAACACCTCCAAGTCAAGGATGTTATTTGTTTTATCATTATTCTAACAAAAAGTCAATATAAAAATGAAAGTTTTTGGATAAAAAAACAGAACGCCCCGCCGAGTCTAGCTCGGGGGGCGCGCAGTCGTGCGTGTGGCGAGGGAGTCAGCAGACGTTCTCGTCGACGATGTTCAGCGGCTGAAGCTGAAAAACACCATCGAGATGAGCGCGAACCTCGTCGTGGGATACCCCATCCTCCGGCACGAGAAAGAGGCAGGACGCAGTCCGGGACTGACCAAGGAACTCATCACGAACCACCTTGGTGGTATCCATGACGAGCAACTCGCCGTCAGAACCCTCAGGAGAGGGGCCGAATCGAAGTTGCTTCGGCTGACGGATGATGAGACCACGGACGTCGAACTTTACGACGAAGAACTCCGCGAGAGGGCGGATGTCTCCTTCCTCAGCGAGTTGAAGTCCCCAGAGACGCTCCTCACGATACATCTCGAAGACCTCATGGCGATCAAACATGACAATCCTTCTTTTCCAGGTTTTTCACGACTCCACATGTCTCTGAGCAATCGCCGTAGCGAGGACTCAGAAGAAGATATGGCGGACACGAGTATATACAAAAAAAAACATTTGTCAATGCTTTTTTTGTTACATGTTATATGCTACGTGTTACGTATCGAGTACAATCGTCACCGGTCCATCATTTACAAAATCCAGCGTCATGTGTTCACCAAACTCACCTTCTTCCACATGGAGCTGTGTATCAATACACTTTTGGACAAAATAATTGTAGAGTGGTTCGGCTTCTTCTGGTTTTGCAGCACCACCAAAACCTGGTCGTGTCCCCTTGCTACAGTCTGCATAGAGGGTAAATTGTGATACTACCAATATACCACCACCTATATCTGAAACACTTTCATTCATCTTTCCTTCTTCATCTTCAAAAATACGAAGCTTTACAATGTTTTCTACCAGCTTGTCAGCATCAGCCTCTGTGTCGCCATGTGTGATCCCAAGCAATACTAAAAGGCCATCGGCAATCTGACCGACAACTTTTGGGCCCACTTCGACGCAGGCTCGTGATACTCTTTGTATTACAACACGCATATAAGAAAGCTTAGAAAGCTTAGAAAGCCTAGAAGGCTAAGAAGGCTTTTTTTCTAAAGAAATGATCAATTTATACAATAAGAAATCGACTTCATTCAATTTTTTTAGGATAAAATCAAATTGTTTTTGTGAGATAAATTCAAGCGCAAGAGCAATTTCAAGCTGACACTGACTTTCATTCAGAGAACCTTTGGAAATATACAAAAAACGAAGAAAATCTTTATCACTTGCCTTTCCTCTTCCTTCTACAATATTTGAAATGACGGACACTGAGGATCTCCTCAATTGACTGGTAAGCCCGTACGTTTCTTCTTTTGGAAAATGTGATGTGAGTCTATACACTAACTTCACAAACTCCATTGCCCGCTTCCAAACAAGCAAATTATGATAATCTTGCATACCTCCTTATAGCCTTACATGCATTCCAAGCCTTCTAAGCTTTCCCAGCTTTCTATCACACTTTCAAAATTTCTGCCTCTTTCTCTTCTCCTATCTTCTTGATCGTTTCATTGAACTCCTTTACCATCATTTCGAGGTCATCTTGCAATCCAAATTTTTCATCTTCCCCAATCTCTTTTGCTTTTTCTGCTTTTTCAATTTGTGAACGAACTTCTTCGCGCATCTTGCGAATAGCAATACGTGCTTCTTCCAGTTTTTTACTGAGTACCTTGACCAATTCTGCGCGTCGCTCCGTCGTCAGATCTGGCAGAATCAAACGAATCATCACACCATCATTGACAGGACTGAGCCCGAGATCACTATTGCGAATCGCTGTTTCAATAGGCTGGAGCACTCCTTTGTCCCATGGCTGAATGTTGAGTGTCTTTGCGTCAGCAATAGAAATAGACGCTACAGATTTGAGCTCCTGCATCGTACCATAGGCTTCTATCTTGAGATCTTCTACAATAGCTGGCGTTGCTCGCCCTGTACGAAGTGAAGAAATCTCATTTCTCAAGTGGTCTACGGCTTTGTCAAAATGCTCTTTTTGTTGGGCAACAATATTCATAAAAATAGAGAATAAAAAGGTATCTGTTCGTACATTGTACGGAAATTACCCAAAAAGTCAACCCTGCGACTTCTTTATGTTGTTGGGATGGTAAAGCCGAGATATACCCAATTTGTTTGCTCTGGATGCACGTACATCGCTGTTGGGATTTGACCTGTTGGAAGTTGGCGTGTAATCCAATTTTGTCCACCGTCTATACTTCGATAAAAAGTAGATCTTGATGGAATGGTTGCTGTGTAATAAATTTCATTATCATTTTTTGGATTGATCGCAAAACTATAGATCTGCACACTCCCTGGTGGCGTAATAAGAGACATGGGATTCCACGATTCTCCCGCATCAGCACTTATTAAAATACCGTATGTGGATATCCAATAGAGGGTATCTGCTTTATTTGGGTGGAGCAAAAAACGCCGATATTCGAGACTGCCAGGATATCCACTCAGTCCTGCATTCATATCTTTCCAAGTCGCTCCGGCATCATCGGTACGATAGAGTCCTCTCGCTTTTGTTGTCACGTACATTCTGTCAGCCTGCTTTGGATCAGGGAATATGCCACTGATATACTTCCCAAATCTTTTTGAGAGTGACCAGCTGCTCCCGAGATCACTACTCACCAAGACATCTCCATTGCTCGATCCGACAAAAATTTGGTACGGAGAAAACTGCTGAAATGCAATGGACCTGATGCTCACGTTTGCCCGAGATTCTCGATATACTTCTACCCATGTTCTTGCACAATCTTCACTTTTGTAAATATACGTTCCATTGGATCCATACATCGTACAAGAATCTTCTGGATGAATGGCAAGATCATACACAAATCCTGTAGAAAGTGGACCACGAACACGCTGCCAGGTCTTTCCACTATCAATAGTAAAAAACATTCCATTTGCACGAGAAAGCCAATAGAACGTTTGGGTATCATGTGGATCTGGAATAATTTTGTTCACACTGACACCAGCAAGACTCTGGACACCATCGCTCGTAGGATACGATACAATAGGCGACCACGCTTCTCCCTTATCCGTACTAATATACATGCCTGCAGGACCAGAGGTCTGATAGGCATCACCACTGGTCGAAGCGCCAATACAACCTTGTCCTATAAAGAGGAAGGCTGAAAACACGAAGACAGGTGCGGCAACTTTTGAAAATAACGTCAT
>PFLZ01000112.1:0-13972 GCA_002784795.1 Candidatus Magasanikbacteria bacterium CG_4_10_14_0_8_um_filter_42_12 | reverse complement strand
ATATGCATCTACTATATCACATTTTTGCAATGATGCAGAGGTGGATTGTGTATAGGAGTCTCGAAGACAACCCAGCCAGATATCGAGAATAGTCAACAACTCACTGCGCGCACCTATATGATCATCTTTTTTTGCAAATAACTCTTCTACACTTGCGAGCTGTTCATATAAAGGTTTTCCAAACAATGACTGACACCGTGCCAATTCTTTTTGGTACCACTCGTACTGTTCTGGATCTTCTGCCCATGCGAGCGCTCTCCCTGGATACCCGTATGACACCGCTGCCATCGATGCTGCGAGCGGAGGATCAATGTTTTTTTCGAGAAGGGCCGTCTCTATATGCGGTATCCCAACAGGATAAAAATACAATGTCTGACATCTCGATCGAATCGTCTCGAGTAACGAAGATTCATTTTCTACAATAAGAAAAACCGTAGCATCGCCACGCGGCTCTTCGAGCGTCTTCAGGAGTGCATTCATCGCACCGATACTGAGCAAGTGTGCATCATCGATAATCGCGACTTTCTTTTTGTGAAGAAATGGTTTGCCTCTCAAAAATTGTTGCAATCCCTGTACATCTTCAATGCTAATATGTTTTTTTGTTTTGCCTGTTTTTTCATGAACACCACGCGTCAAAAAGAAAAAATCAGGATTGGTATGTAATGTTTTTTCTGAATCAAATAATTGCTTTGTGATATGTTCTGCAACAGTTCTCTTGCCAAGCTGAGGCCTCCCAACAAACAGATAGGCATGATGAAGATGTCCTGCCTCAGTAGCACTGTCAAAAAACGTAAGAATGTCTTTGTGGCCAATGATGTTCATATACATTGAGGACTAACAGCTCACTGAGCTGCGTAATCTGTTGAATGATCTATCACAGGATATGATGTCCAACATTCAAATAATCCATCTTTCCCAACCATTGTAACCCATTTTGGCATACTTGACCATGGATATGTTATTGCGGTATCAAACGAATCACACCATCCATGTTTGATCGGATTATGCATAATATAACTCATGCGCCGATACAAATCATCTAAAGAATACTGTATACGTAAAAATCTATCCCAATACTGATACCAAACACGTCTTCCAGGTACACAATCTAGTTCATTCAAATATTTTGCACTATATGAATGAATATTATTTACAAATCTATCAATACGCGTATTTGGAAGCTGCACAATCATATGATAATGATCTGGCCATAACACATACCCGAATATTTTTGCATGATACAACGTTTGTGCATGCACAATAACATCATACAAAATTTTCTTTTTTATGTCATCGTCAAAAAAATCAATGTCATCAATAGTATGTGCAGTCAAAAAATAAAAACTGTCTTTCAAACTAAGATGCTGCGGTCGATGTTTGTCCTTCTGATAGATATACACGTCCTCCATAATTTTTTTGTTGAGAGGAATGGTAGCTCATTGAGCTGCCTTGGCTATAGTATAACGTCAAGAAACAAATTGCTTGCAATGCGGTAGCACCTCAATGAGGTGCTACTCCTCTAATAACACGTGTAACGTTTTTTCCAGTGTTTTCTCCCAAGAAAAATGTTTGACTCGTTCCAATCCTGCATCCACATATTCTATTTTCATTGCCTCCTCTATACCGCTCGCAATATCATCGACATCCAAAGGATCCACCAACACAGCTGCTCCGCCAGCAATTTCAGCACAACTCGTGGTCTTCGATGTGACAACAGGCGTACCACACGCAAACGCTTCTAAAATGGGAATGCCAAACCCTTCGTACAAACTTGGGAATACAAAAGCTTCCACAGCATTCATGAGATATGGAAGATCTTCGTCTGCTACAAAACCTGGCAAAATAATATCATTTTTGTACGGACTTTCTTTGATAGCTTTTTCAACATCTTCATATCCATGTCCTCTTCCTCCGACAAGGACGAGTTGCCCATTTGCCCATTTGCCTATTTGCCTTTTTTTCAACAATTCAAACGCTCGAATGATTCGAACACTATTTTTCTTCAACTCCAATCTTCCTACTGAGAGCAAAAATGGTTTTTGAATATGATATGTGTTCAGGACTTCCTCTGTCTTTTTTATATCATCAATAACTCGGAACTTTTTGTCGTATGCCAAAGGCACAACAAATACAGACCCTGTGCCCTGCTCACTCGTCACGAGTCTCTGCAACTCATGCTTTGTAGATTCACTCGGTACTATGACCTTCCACAATTTTTTTACGGCATACCTTGCCGACCATACACTGTACCATCGTTCAAATCTGTTATAACTTTCTGGAAAGGCTACGGCCGCAACATCATGCACCGTCATGACTGTTTTCTTTGGATGAATCACCGGCACCACATGCCCAGGAACAAACAATACATCAGGAGGATGTATCAGCATCTCCCAGCTCAATCGTACCTGCGTCCAAAATCTCTTCGGTGGCCATTTCAGTACTTTTACAACGACATTGTCAGGGAGAGTATTTCCAAGATCCAGAATCAACGGTTCACGAGTATATAACACAAACGTTGTACCATTGTTTATTGATACGTGTTTATTGCTTATTATTGCGTTTAGCAATTGAAACACATACTCCTCTACCCCAGTTCGGTTGAGCGTATTGCCACGTGATACATCAATACCAATAGTTATATGTTTAGTCATATCGATTGACATATCCAGTTATTTTCAGCGTGCCACCGATATCCTGCACAGAAGTCTGAGACAGATGTACAGCATTTTTTACATACTTTCTCCCATGTCCACCAACGACTGGCACAGCCCCATCACCGCCTAAAAGAATCGGTTCAACATAAAATAGCACACGATCTATCATCAATGAATCGAGTCTCACATCATCGACAAAATATCCATGCGTCCCACTGCCACCTTCGACAAACACATGCTGTATATCTTCTTTTCCAAGATACTGAAGCAATCGCTTGAGAGAAATTCGTGTTGGTCCAAATGATTTGAATACAATACCCGCTTTTTCAAATCGTTCCTTATCTTTTTCTGACGCTCGATTTGTGGTAGCCACAAAAACGTGCTCATCTCGAAACACATGATGTGTTGTAGGCAACGATAGACGTGGATCCAAAATAACGCGCAACATATCTTTCTTTTTATATGCCCCATGTGCTGCAAGGACAGGATCATCACTGCGGACAGTTCCAGCACCAATCAGGACCGCATCAGCTCGACTTCTTTCGAGACGTGCATCTGTACGAGCTTTTTCACTCGTTATCCACTTTGACTCCCCTGCCCTCGTCGCAATTTTTCCATCAAGACTCATTCCTGCTTTGAGTGTGACATAGGGCAATCCTGTGTCGGCCCATTTGAGATATTGTTGATTGAGAGAAAGAATATCTTGAAACAAGGGTGATTGTTTTGACAAGACAGACACACTCACACCGCCACGCTGGAGTGCATCTCTCCCCTTTCCATGAACTTTTGGAAAGGGATCAACCGATCCCATAACAACGTCCTTGATACCATATTTCAAAAGCGCATCAGTACAAGGCGGTGTCTTTCCAAAATGACAACATGGCTCAAGCGTCACATACAACGTTGCGCCCTTTGGATCAAAGCCATGACTCAGGGCATTACGAATCGCGAGAATTTCTGCATGCGCAGTACCAGCCTTTTTGTGATAGCCCTTTCCTATGATCTTTCCATTCTGAACAAGAACCGCACCAACAGCTGGATTTGGAGACGTCTTCCCGATACCCTTTTCGGCAAAAAGCACAGCCTGCGTCATATATTGTATATCTTGCTCTGTCATACGGCAGGTATTCGATTAGACATGGAACAAAAGATGCCCCATTTTTTCTTTTTTTGTTTTCAGATACGCATTGTCAATACCGTTGGCCGGCATTTCGATTGGGACTTGTTCAGTGATCTGAATGCCATACCCAGAAATTCCTGCCAATTTTTTTGGGTTATTCGTCATAAGTCGAATATCACGAAGTCCCAGATCTTTCAAAATCTGCGCACCAACACCATATTCTCGCAAGTCTTCAGGAAACCCAAGCGCTATGTTTGCTTCCACTGTGTCGAGTCCTTGTGTGCGCTGGAGTTCGTATGCTTTTATTTTATTCACAAGCCCAATCCCACGCCCTTCTTGTTTCATATACAGCAACACTCCCACTCCTTCTTTTTCAATTGCCTGCATTGCTGCGTGCAATTGAGGACCACAGTCACATTGCTGTGATCCAAAAAGATCGCCAGTCGCACATTCAGAATGCACACGCACCAACACTGATTTTTCTGTATGAACAATGTTTCCTTTTACCAGAGCAATTTGTTCGCTATCATGCAGCATGTCTCGATAAATACGAATCGTCCATGCTCCTGTCTCGGTCTGAATACTACTTTCAGCTTCTAGATCAATATAGCATTCATGCATATATCGATACGAAATAAGATCTGCTACCGAAAGAATCTTCAACTGATGTTCCTCAGCAAATGCCATGAGCGCTGACAATCGCATCATCGTCCCATCATCGTGCATGAGTTCGCTAATAACAGCAGCAGGTTTCAATCCAGCAAGTGTTGCAAGATCCACGGATGCTTCGGTGTGCCCAGCTCGCCATAAGACCCCACCCTTTTGTGCGCGCAGTGGAAACACATGTCCAGGACGTGAAAGATGCTCTGGGGTAGCATTGTCGGCAATCGCCGTATGAATAGTCGTGACACGATCTTTTGCTGAAATACCTGTATCTACGCCTTCTCTTGCTTCAATACTCACAGTAAACGGCGTTGTCCGCTGAGAGGTGTTTTTCGCAACCATGGGCGGCAAATCCAATTGATCTGCCATGTGTTCAGACATGGAGAGACACACCACACCACCGGTGTGGCGAATCATGAATGCCATCTGTGCTTCAGTAAGATATTCTGCCGCGATCACCAGATCCCCTTCATTTTCACGATCTTCATCATCCACCACGACAACAATCTCTCCATTTCGGAGAGCTGCAATCCCCTCTTCTATTGTATGAAAAGAATGCATAGTCTAAGTCAAAAAACGAAGCACGTCAGTATGCAACGTTCCATTTGTCGCTACAAATGTTCGTGTATCTATCGTAACTGGCTTGCCAAACATGTCAGACACCGTACCACCTGCTTCCTCCACAATACAAACCGCTGCAGCAATATCCCAAAAATTGATACTCGCTTCAATCACAATATCTGTACGCCCAGACGCAAGCAAATGGTACATATAACAGTCCCCAATGCCCCGCTGTCGTGATGTAGAAAGTAAGAGCTCTGTACATTCAGACATGATGTTGCTCTTTTCAAAATGCGAAACACCCCCAAAACAAATCATCGAATCCGAAAGTGCAGAAACATCTGACACATGAATTTTTTTTCCATTCAGAAATGCACCCTTTCCCCGCTCAGCATAGATCACCTCTTGCATGGCTGGCATTGAAGAAACACCCAAAATTACTTCATCGTCTTTTACCAATGCAAGCTGCGTACCAAACAAAGGAATATGTCGAATAAAATTTTTCGTGCCGTCGATCGGATCTATCACCCATTGATATTTGTGTTCTCCATCACTGATACCAAATTCCTCACCAATAAAGCCGTGTTCAGGAAATGCAGTAGACAGAATGTTTTTAATAGCAGATTCGGCTTCTTTATCAGCAATCGTAACAGGTGACATATCTGCTTTTGTCTCAACCTGAATATCACCATGGTAATATGACATGATGATCTCATCAGAAACCTTGATAGCGTCGAGGGCTGTCTTTAAAAATACAGACTGTTCCATAACAAAATTATTTCGTCGCCATGATTGAACGCTTGTAACTTTCAAGATTTTCAAGCGCAATACCTGTGCCCTTGGCAACACAAAGAAGTGGTTCATCAGCCACATGGCAGGCAACACCAGTGGCTTGCGCAACGAGTTCATCAAGATTACGAAGCTGACTCGATCCACCAGACATCACAATCCCTTTGTCCATCACATCAGCAGAAAGTTCTGGCGGCGTCTCATGCAATACTTGTTTAATAGCATCAATAAGTCCTTCGAGATCATGTTGCAATGCCTCTGTCGTATCATCTGATCTCACTATAATTGTTTTAGGAAGCCCTGAAATCATATCCCGTCCTTTGACTTCCATTTCGAGTGGCTTGTCCATAAACATGGCCGACCCTACACCAATCTTTACTTCCTCTGCCGTTCGCTCACCAATAGCAAGGCCGTGTTTTCGGCGAATATGATCGGCAATAGATTGATCAAATCTATTTCCACCAATGCGAACAGATCCGCACGATACAATACCACCAAGAGAAATCACTGCTATCTCAGCCGTGCCACCTCCGATGTCTACGATCATATGTCCGCTCGCACTTCCAATAGGAATATCGGCACCGATCGCGGCAACAATAGGTTCTTTGATAATATATGCGGCTCGTGCACCTGCCGCCATAGCAGCATCAACCACCGCACGACGCTCGGTAGACGTAATACCAGCAGGGACAGCAACCATCACTTCAGGACGAAAGAGTCGTACACCGCCGAGAGCTTTATTGATAAAATACCGAAGCATCGCTTCTGTCATGCGATAATTCGCTACCACGCCATCTTTGAGTGGGCGCTCTGCAATAATCGTATCAGGTGTACGCCCAATCATATCTTTTGCTTCGAACCCTACCGCAAGCACTTTGCGATCATCTTTTGAAATCGCCACAACAGATGGCTCATTGATAACAATGCCCCTCTTGGGGACATGAACGAGGACATTGGTTGTACCGAGGTCGATCGCGACCTTTTTTACAAACATATGAAAAGTATGAACACAACTTACAATTGAATAGAGAAAGAACGGTCCTGTCTTAAATCTGTCTGATACCTATATATTCCATCGTTCCACTCTCCTTCTGCTTCTGGCGGTACAGCCGACTGAAGTAGCGTAGCAAAGTCGAGGTCAAGCGTCAACGCATGGTCTATCGTTCCTGCTTGCTTTTGGACCAACAGATGATAGACATCTTGCGAAGACAGTGAGGCGGGCAAAAGATACGTAAACTGCAATGTTTTTGTTTGCCCAGGCTCGATACTAAAAGATGTGCCAAACCAAGATTTGCCGAGCTCTTCTCCTGTGTTGACTTGTGAGGATTGGATAGCATCACCAGATTTCAATGTCCCTTGGACAGACTGAAAGGTACTCCCCAATGGCGCATACACACGCGCATATGTAATATACCGTGTCGTACGCCAATCAAACGTTCCGTTATGTTCATACGTCATGGTTGCTTGTGCGAGATATCTTCCATCTTGTTTTCCAATAATATGATAAGACAATGTTCTGTCGAGTGCATAATCTGTTTTGAGCGATCCAAGATTTGCATCTACCCATTGGACATAATCGCCATCAGTCGGTGTAAGACTTCCGGTCCAGTCTCGTGCAGCAAGAATTGCATCTACATCAGGATCAGTGTGATAAAACAATATCTGTTTTTCATTTGCGAGTGCGGTAAATGTTTCCAGATATGTCGGATACTTCGTAAGCATATTTTGCTTCAGCCGATTCATCACTTCCAAAAATAATGGCTCAAGAATATCTTTTCTGTCTTGCACATGGATGCCTTTGTCTTCATAGGCATATTCGACTTCATACTCCAATTTTTCAGTTACATTTTCTGCCGTAAACGTATTTCCCTGAACGGTCACAGAGCCAACCACCTCGAGAAGTCGTTCGAGCACGGTAGGAGTGATACCAATAACACCATCAATATGGTCCGCCATAACACCACCTTCTATCGTATACAATGCCAACCCTTGCAATGCGCTTTGTCCAAAGTCAGGTGACCAATTACTATCTCGAAAAAACCATTTGGTAATACCGAGATGTATTTCAAGTGGAGGTGGTGGCGCAGAAAGCAAAGAAAACGGTGCATTTCTGTCAAGATTCTCGGTACCATCAATAGCCTCGATAGTCACCTGCCCACCGTCTACACTCACCACTGCATACGACCCAATAAAGCCACCGCCGGGACGAAGTTCTGTATTATTCAAAAATTCAATAAGATATGTTTGTGGCTCAGAAAATCCAAGAAAAATCGGCACGAGGTCATACAGATCTTCATTTTCTTCTCCAATTTGTTTTACGACCGCATTCTTTACAAAATTCGTACTCAGAAGATCTGAGGACGATATCTTGTGACTGACATACCAAATACCAACAATAGCAACAATCCCGAGAAACAAACACGAACCAAATAGTATTGGCAAAACACGAATCTTATTATGTTGTTTTCGAAAGAAAGACATAAGGCAAGTAGTCAGTAGTAAAGAGTAGGTAATACGTATGTTGGATAGAAACTAGTACTTATTACTTGCTACATATTACTGAAAATCAAATAGCAAATTACGAATAACGTTCATCTACGTACTCACAACCTTTTTACGTTTCTTCTGTGACACATTAAATCCAAGATATTTTCCAAACATGAGATGTGTCACCGCATCAATAGCAGGAATAGCACTCAGAAATATAAGGGAAATTGGTAACAAAAGCCACTGAAAAAACATAATAATATACATATGCCTCGGATGCGAATCAGGGCGTTGTGGCAACAATGGAAAACTGAGCACGGCAGAGAGGACCATGCCAAGCATAGCAATAGTCATGAGTGTCTGGAGCAAATAGGGTGCATTGAAAAAGAGCGCACTTTGTCTCACAGATTCTGGGGCAACCCAGAGTGGCAATCTTCCAAGTACGGTAATCAGGAGTGCGACAAGACACCAAGACCACTTCCCTTCCCACTCGATAAATACCCATTTGAACTTTTTCCACAACGGAATTTTTTTTCCTTTTTTTCCGAACTCAAACAATAAATATGGGACATGCTCCGTACCCCATGCCCATCGACGTTGCTGTGCATACAAATTTTTTATGCTCTGCCACCAACTATCATCACGAACCGTATCCATTGATACGGGGATATACATCGGGGTCACTTCATAGTTTCCATCGTACGCCAACAAACACTGATAAAAAATACGAGAATCTTCACTGACAATGCGTTTCTCATGAAACCCAGCATCGACAATAGCACGAAAGCTCATCGAATGTGAGGAGAATGTCACCAGCGCATCTTGGCGTGCGAGTGATGTCAGTGTCCAAAATGTCGTACCAAATGCCATGATACGAAGCATGGCAGGAGAGTCCCATATGTTGTTGTCATATACGGCAATCGGTTGAAACGAGGAACGGGTCGGGTGCGGGTGTGTACAATACAAATAGGTGAGATATGAAAAATAGAGTTCATGACAAACAGTATCAATATCAAACAGGGTCGCAATGACATTGTCATATGACCATCCTTTGGTATCAATATACTGCTTCATCTGATTTTCTGCATAATGCAGATTTGATCCTTTCCCTGGGATTTCGTCTGGCAATCCGACAGGATGGCACGTCCCTACAATATCCTGAAAACAATCCTGAAATGTCATTTGAATCTTCTGCAAGATATCTTCGTAGTGCTCTTTCTTTCGTTCTTCACCAGCGACAACGATCGTAAACTGCGCTGCATCATACGCGGCAGTACAAATACTTTGGACCGCAGACTGCACCACATCCCACTCTTCATTATACAGAGTCAAAAAAACTACATGGTGTTTTGTCTGCCAATCTGGCACTTCGTGAAATAATTTGTCTTTCCAATCGGTCTTGCGAGCATGAGCAAACCGAGACCACGCAACAATGAGATAAAAAGAAAAATTCGTGACTTTCAATACCCAGTAGATATCAAACAAGATAACAAAATAAATCATCCACAGTGGCCTGACAAAAGATAACACCAAAGACAAGATAAGCGTCCCCCAAATAGTCAGCCCGGGGAGCATTTCATAGACACGGTAGCGTTGGTAATCACTCAGCATAATGATACGAGTATACGCAAAAAAGAACAGTTTGTCGATGCGTAGAAACTCCACAGCGTTTTGGCACTCTTTGAAAGATATGATATGATATTTCCAATGTATATTATTTATGGACGCTAACTCTATAGCTATGAAGAACCTCAAGTTCTCATTGATTGCCGCAGCAGCTGGCTTTGCTCTCATCGGAGCTGGATGCGCTGGCACAAGTACCCCAGCTTCTGACTCATCTGACGACGGAGCAGCAATGGAACAAACAAAAGGTGATGTGCTCGATGGAGCATGGGTCATCACAGAAGCTACAGGTCAGTACGCTGACTTGAACAAAGGAACAACATACACGTTTGACAAAGCAAAGAGTACACTTTCAACAAAGCAAGGAATTATTGTTTCAAATGGAACAATGAGCAATGTTACAGACAGTACATTCTCAGTTCTTTTTGAAGGACTTTCAAATCCTTTCAACTACACATATCATTTTGAGGGAGGAAAACTCGTCCTCGAACTCGCAACCTCTGGTGGACAAGTATTTACGCTCGAACGAAAGTAAGCACCTTTACACAAGAAAAAACTATGAGGATTGATTCCCAATGTTTGGGACACCACTATATGTGGCTGACAGGTACTGCCCAACAGGCTGATCGAGCAAGAGAGCAATCAGTGATTGGACATCAGCAGTCTGCTCGAGAGAGACAGACAACAGCGGTATATGTCGAACATAGCCAAACGTATTTGCCACAGTCACCGCAAGTCGCGTGCTGGTGAAACTTCCTTCACCGACTACGACCATAATACCCGCAACATCATCCTTCGTTTTGTTCTCTGACGTCAGAAAAGAGTCAATGGATTGCAACAACTCACGATTCCCAACCTCAAACTTTTTATCAATACGATTTTCTACGTCAAATAATGATAATGCTATGCTATCCCGTACCGACGTATTAATCAGTAGATACATATATACTAATAATCTAATAGACCAATTATCTATTCAACAACATTACATATCGAGTTCATCCACCACTCGCATATGTTTTGCTTCAAATATAGAATAAATAAATTTGTCCATCATATGCCGACGCTCATACAATTCGTCCGCAGTGAGGGTCGTATATCGAATAGAAAAGCCAATATCTTTTTCATACAATGCAATGACTTTTTCTAGTGTGCGAGATTTGATATCTCCAACAATCAGCATATCTGTTTGGACATCTTTTTCTCCTGCAAAACGTCCAGTGAGCAACATCAGCTTGATATCACCACAAGACTCACGAATACTATCCACAAAGACCTGCTCGTCCAACAATTGTGCTTTCATGAGGAGCGCCTGCATCTCTGGGTACATTAGGGACCCAAGGTTGAGCCGATAATACTTTCGAAGCGAAGCTCCGGCTTTTGATTGATCGACATGCCCAGGCGCATCGGTCTCTTCTACTAGCGTACTCTTGACCAAAAGCTCAAGTTCCCTTCGTATCGCATTGATTTGGACATCGAGTGCCCGGGTCAATTCACGAACAAAAAAAGACGTATCCGTATTATGAAAAAAGAATCTAAGGAGTCGATATCTTGTTTTTGAACCAAATAGATGTTCAAGCATACAACGAGTATTCACTGACTGAGTACATAGATGCGTCAAAGGCATTGTTTCTCTATGCCAATCTATTGTATACTACTCTATGAAGGCTCGTCAATCCGATACTCTCGGATCGTGTCTTCATATGCATCACGAACGTGCGCCTATGCCACATGTTGCCCGTATTCAAGAATTCTTCATTGAAGGCAAAAATCAAAAACAATCACATGTGCTCCTGCACATAACAGAACCTACGAACGCTGAGGAATGGAAGCGTGGGTATTTTTTTGCAATTGCAGAAATAGAAGAAGGTGATGTAGAAATGATAGGACATGCACAGCGCCTCATCGATGATATCGAATCAGGCTATTACGAAACAGAATTAGGTACTGGCGGCAAAGGACCTTTTGAAACAACGCTCGAATTTATCAATCGCCGAAGCAGTCACCTCCTCCACCAGACAGGATCACTGAGCTGCCTTGTGGGGGTTATTCACGATGCATCTATATCTCTGAGTTATTATGGAAGCCCACATGCGTATGTCTTTTTTTCACAAAAAGATTCTATAGAACATATAAACATTCTAGACGGGGGACAGGAAGAAGATGATACGCATCTCTTTTCTGCAGTCATAGAAGGAACCATCAATCCAGGAGATAGAATGTTTTTTGGAACACCACATATTACAGACGAACTCAGTATTGACCGTATCAAAGAAATCGTCATGTCACGCCCCCTTGAAAAAGCAGTCGAACATATAGAACATGTTCTCAAGGATGCACGCAAAGATGAATCGTTTGGTGGCATTTTTTGTAATGTTGTCGAACAAAGTGCAGACTTGCCAACACCTCCATCAAACTCCGCAGCATCACTCCAACATCTCATCGATAAACAACGAGAAACCACTGAAACACTCTCCCCTTCCCTTTTTGGTGGCAAAAAAAAAGCAAAGGCAGAACCAACCAGACAACAAAAACGTCGCAATGCTATAGAAACAAATCACAGACGTCGTACAGGAGAAGAAATCATTGGTGGCACCATTCCACAAATGATACTGGTGGGGATGGGCCGAGCATTGGTATTCATTGGCCTGACACTCTGGAAGGTTACCAAATGGGGAGCGATTGGTGTCTCGCGGATATTTGTCACCATATTCATTTTGCTTACCAATAAAAATAATGGAAGAGCACATGCCCTCAGATCACTCAAAGAAACATGGCTCAATATTCAATCCAGCATCAGCAGACTTTCTCTCGTTAGTAAAATCCTCTTTCTCGGTGTCATTGTACTGAGTGTGACTTTTGCTGGTAGTCTGACATATATCAGAATCCAAGAGCATTACCGCCAAAAAGAAATTGCGTATGAACAACAGGTTCAAGCAATCGAAGATAAAAAAGCAGCGGCAGAAGCACGAAAAATTTATAATGACGACACCGGTGCATTCAATCTTTTGAAAGAAGCAGAGTCCCTCGTTACAACATTGCCACAAGAAAATGATGAGCAGATAAAAACATACGAAGAATTGAAAAGCGTCGTAGACACCGCCCTCCTCGATCTCAGAGATATCACGGTGGTGTATGCAAACATGATCGCTGACCTCGGAGCAAAAGCCGAAGGAGCACAAGCATCACGACTGATTCGAATCAACGATACCCTTGTTGCCTTTGGACCCGATGACAATAGATATTATTTTGTTGATAAAGACACCGGCAGTATAGAAGTACAGTCACATGATTCACTCATGAAACTCACGAGTGGCAATACCCCAAAAGAAAATGACATGATGGTATTCTTTGGCAAAGAAAATACTGTCTATACATATAGTCCAGAAACAAAAGCAATATCCAGAACAGATATTTCTTTTCCATCTGAATCGACTCGCATCGCAGCACCATTTATTTACAACCTCCGATTGTACCTCGTCGATCAGGCAAACAATCAAATCCTCCGCCATAGTAAAACACAGCTCGGCTATGACAAAGGCACACCATGGCTCACAAACAATGACGGTGTAGATCTAGCAGAAACGGTATCGATTGCCATCGACGGCGATATATTTGCTTTGAAAAAAAGCGGTGATATTTTGAAATTTTCTGCAGGAACACCAGAAACATTCTCCATCAGTGGCCTCGACCCAGCACTCGAAAACCCGACTGATCTTTATACATACAATGATGTAGAAAGTATCTATATTGTAGAGCCAACAAACAAACGTATTGTCAAACTCAACAAGCAAGGCACATTCCAATCACAGTACACGAGTGACAACTGGGTAGGGCCCACAGGCATGGTTGTCGATGCAACAAAGAAAACGATCTACGTGCTGGATGATAATAAGGTATATAGCTTTGTGATGTAGCAAAAAACAAAGTATGTAAAAAAACTGCATTGAATGCAGTTTTTTTGTACACCACGAAAAGATTGACATAATAATAATAATGTAAAGGGGTCTTGCCTAGCAAAAGTAGACAAATTAATTAAGAACTATCTTTAAAAGTAAATTATAAATATTATCGT
>PFLZ01000055.1 GCA_002784795.1 Candidatus Magasanikbacteria bacterium CG_4_10_14_0_8_um_filter_42_12 | reverse complement strand
TCCATAGCAGTCACCAATTACGGTTGTTATAGAGAACTGATACCCCGCCCCTCTGGGGCGGGGAGCTTCATTTCAAAAAATATGGGAAACCGAAACATGGAAAATAGAGATGCAATACACGATAGTTTATTAGGACATGAAGGAGATACTGTAAAGGATAAAACATACTGGGAAACAGCAGACCCAACTGATAGACCTAGTACAATGCAAGAATTTAAATCAGAGGTCATGGCTAAAATTGGAGTGGATTTTGATAATCTTCCTGAAGGTAATCAAGAAGACATGATCGGAGGTGCTTCACTACTTGCATTTGAAGACTGGCGTGTTATAGGAGTAGGACATCCTGATGAAGATCCTCAAACTGGCGAGGAAACGTACACCAAATTCATGCGTATAGACATGGCAAAGGAATAACATAGTGTCCTCATCTGTTAGACAAAAAGACAACTCCGACAGGAGTTGTCTTTTTTATTCCAAAATTCGTTACGCCACACCACTCACAACCTTCAATTTCTTTACATCATTTTCTACCCGTTTCACTCGCTCTCCCATAAATGTCATCTCTTGATCTCGTTTTGTCATCATCTTCACAATAGTATCAAGCGTATTCATGACTTCACGATGATCTTCTTTCGTGGACATGTTTTCTTTTATCCACTCAATATCAGTTTTGTTCTCCATCGCAAACCGAGCAATATTATCAATTTGTTTCTCATGTGACTGCAAAATGTCAGCTTGATCGTCTACCTTTTTTACAAGCGAGTCAAGTGTTCCACTTTGCTCTTCTAATTTTTTCAAAATTTGTTCCTCCATATGTGTATAATTAGTATATGATGATACTATATATCATCAATTCAACATCGTCAAACTAACATCCTCCCAAACTCCTCTTCATCCACCATCTTCACCCCAAGACTCGCCGCCTTCTCTGCCTTACTCCCCGCATTCTCCCCTACAACGACGAAATCCGTGTTCTTGCTCACACTCCCAGACACATCTCCCCCACGCGCCCGAATCTTTTCCTTTGCTTCATCGCGCGTCATCGTCGACAGCGTACCAGTGAGAACAAACGTCATCCCGGCAAAAACCTGTTTGCCTATTTGCTTATGTGCATATTGAATACGAACGCCATTCTCCAATAATTCACTGATAAACTCCTGATTCTCTTTCTTCCCAAACCAACTCACGATCGATACGGCAACCGTACTTCCCACATCTTCTATCGCCTCCAGCTCTTCCTGCGTGGCTTTTTGTAACTTCTCGAGCTTTCCATATACATCTGCAAGCCGCACAGCCGTCTCTTCTCCCACATGTGGAATCCCGAGCGCAAAAATCAATCTCGCAAGCGTGACATCTCGCGACGTTTCTATTGCATTGACGAGATTTTCTGCAGATTTTTCACCAAATCTCTCGAGCGCAGACAGATCCCCAATGGTAAGTGTAAAAATATCTGCCGCGTGTTTTATCAATCCTTCGTCTACGAGCTGCTCGACAATCTTCTTTCCCATGCCATCGATATTGAATGCAGCTTTTGATACAAAATGCGTAATTCTTCGGAGTTCCTGTGCATAACACGCAGAATTCGTGCAGAGTAGTCCCGCACCTGCTTCTTTCTTTCCTTTACCACTATCCAGTTCATAGCGCTTCACTTCCGAATGACACACTGGGCATTTCTTTGGCTCGCGAATAGCTTTTTCAGACCCATCTCGCATTTTGTCGAGCACACGAAGCACTTTTGGGATGATATCACCTGCTTTTTCTACGACAACTTTGTCGCCAACTTTTACACGAAGTCGCTTGATCTCGTCCATATTGTGAAGCGTCGCATGCGTCACCGTCGTCCCTGCGAGCTGGACAGGATCCATGTGCGCGACAGGGGTGAGCACACCAGTTCTTCCCACTTGCCAATACACGTCACGAATAGTCGTCGTCCCCTGCTCTGCAGGAAACTTCATCGCAATCGCCCACCGTGGCGACTTGCCAGTAAACCCAAGCGCATCCTGATATTTTTTTTGATTTATTTTGATCACGAGTCCGTCCACCCAAAAAGGCTTCCGCGTGACATCTCTGTGTTGCCACGTTTCGTACATCTTCCACACGTCATCCATGTTCTTACACACCTGCCAATCATCATCCGTTGGGAAACGCAATGTACCAAGCTGTTTCAACTCTTTTTCCTGCGTATCTGGCGCATTGCCAAGCGAAATATCATACGCAGTAAATTGCAATTTTCGTGCAGCAACAATCTGTGAATCCAGCTGACGAAGTGTGCCAGCTGCAACATTGCGAGGATTTGCATACAGTGCCTCCCCTGCTTTTTCTCGCTCCTTATTTACTCGTGCAAACATGTCCGTCCCAAGCCACACTTCTCCTTCGACAACGAGGAGTTCTTTTTCTGAAATAGTGAGCGGAATACTGTGTATCGTCTTTACATTTTGCGTGACGTCTTCACCGACTGATCCATCACCACGGGTCGCTGCTGTTTGCAATGCACCTTCTTCGTACGACAGCACCATATGAAGACCATCGATTTTCAATTCACATACATAGGAAAGATCCGTTGGTTTTTTGCCAAACTGTTTTTCGAGTATTTTCATGTTTCGCTCTTCCCACTGGTCCAGATCTTCTCGAGAGAATGCATCATCAAACGACCACTGTGGCACCCGATGCGTGACTTTTTTAAATCCTTTTGCAGGCTTGCCTGCCACGCGTTGCGTCGGTGAATCTGACGTGACAAGTTCGGGGTGAGCTTTCTCTAATTTTCTCAATTCATCCATCAATCCTTCGTACATTTTGTCCGTGACTTGTGGGTCGTTCAGCACATGATACTTGTGACGAAGATCATCGATTTGGGATCGAAGTTTTGCTACTTTTTGTTTCAATTCTTGGCTAGCCATATATATACTATGGAACACAGATTTCCAGGATTACCAGGATAATGCAAGATTTTTTATTGAAATAAATCCTGGTATATCTTGGGAATCCTGGTCATCTGCGTGCTATCTGTTTATACGTTTTTCAATTTCCTTCATCGTCTTTTCACTAGACTCATACAACACCGCGTCTATCCCAAAATTTTTCGCAACAGCAATATTCTTCTCCTGATCATCTATATAAAAAATTTCTTCTTTTTTAATAGCTCCAAATTGTTTCACTATATCATCATACACGATTTCAAATCTCTTTACATCTTGCTTCAAATATCCAATATCACAGGAAAAATAAAAAGCATCAAACAGATGTTTAAAATTCATCTCTTCAAGAATATATTGCTTTCGATTTGGTTCTTGAT
>PFLZ01000089.1 GCA_002784795.1 Candidatus Magasanikbacteria bacterium CG_4_10_14_0_8_um_filter_42_12 | reverse complement strand
ACTTTTGTGTGAAAAACACTAAATGAGTTAAGTTTCCCAAGTATATATGGTCGCACGTAGACAACAAACAACGCAATCAAGTCAATCCGTAGGATTTTACAAGTTCGTCGCACTTATTTTTTTGGCGATCACCCTTATTTTATTCGGCGTGATTGTGTTTATGTCTTCAAAGCGAGCCATTATCACGATTACCACTCGTCCAGAACCTGTGGATATCACTACGACTATTGGTGTGAATGCTGACAGTGCCCGCACGATTGCAGGCAGCGTTGTGACTACCACCGTGAGTGGTACCAATACCTATTTCCCAACGGGAAATAAAGAAGAACCTGGTCTTGCTGTGGGTACTGTGACGATTCACAATGAAACATCTCTCGATCAGCCACTTATTGCCACCACCAGATTGTTGTCTTCAGATGATGTTCTCTTTCGTATCAAAGACCGCGTGTTGGTCCCAGCCGGAGGGACGGTAAAAGCAAATGTGTATGCAGACCAAGAAGGATCTGGCAGTGATATCGGTCCTACCAAGTTCACTATTCCAGGATTACATGATGCAAAACAATCTGTTATTTATGCAACGAGTGATACGGCGATGTCTGGAGGTATTCGCAAAATTGGATCAGTGAGTCAGGATGACGTTGAGAAAGCAAAAAAAATGTTAGCAGAAGAATTGAAAGAAGATGCAAAAGCATCTCTCGCAGCAAAAGTAGATAGTAATTTGTTGCTCTCTGTATATGATGTATCTGACCCTACCTATACCGTGGGTGCTACTATAGGAGAAGAAGTAAGTGAATTTACCCTCTCTGCAAATATGACTGTGGTCGGTGTGTTCTTTTCACCAGATGATGTGCAAACTCTTGCAAGTGATGTCCTCATGAGTCGAGCAATTGATGATGCTGAATATATAGAGCCAAGTGATGCTGCGCCTGTGGTGACACTGGGGTCATATGATCTCGAGCGTCAAGAAGCTGAACTCGATGTTACCTACACAGGCCGAGCCACCATCAATCCAGAAAGTAAACAACTCTCCAAAATTGCATTTTACGGAAAAACAAAAGATGAAGTACGTCGCTATTTGCTCTCACTCGATCATGTGTATGGTGTAGATGTGCATCTCAGACCAGCATGGACACAGACCATTCCTCATGTGGCAGATCATGTTGATATCGTTGTGAAGCAGGTTGAATAGAGATGTAGAGTGTTAGGTAATTAGAGTATTAGAAAAATATAAAAACACACAAGACGTGTGTTTTTTCTTTTTGAATTTTGGAAGGGTCGAGGCGGGCACCGTACGGAATGTGGGTGCCCGCGTCGACGGGGTGTGTGCCGCCTGGCGTCAGAGGTCCTTACTCAGACGTGCGAGATCTTTGATGATCTCGTCCATCTGCCTAGCGACGTCCGGGTAGCTACGCTTGACACCTTCCCGCTCATCGCGGGTGATCTTGGCAGCGAAATCTGCCAACAGAGAGATCCCCTTGTACAGTTTCTCCCTGATGTGGGAGTCCTTCGTGATGGACAGAAAATCCATCGACAAGTGGATGGTGTCGTTGATGCTGGAGATCATCTTGCTGGTGCTCGTCGAGGGCTCGCCAGCAAACGCGAGATGCCCCGTGTTTGCGCTGAGGTAGCAGATGAACACTGCAAGGACAAAGAACGAACGACGCATGGGTTCCTCCAATTAGTGCATCACGGGAATTTACTGCCTTAGCCTGCTCTCCCGAAAAGCATGGCCAGGGGAAAAGACTTGTGAAAGTGCTTTCCTCTAGACATGTATTGATAACAGAATATAGCAGTGTTATTTAGTTTTGTCAATCCATCACTTGACAAGGTTCACGCTTCTCAGTAAGATGATTCTATACAGAGTGTCCACTAGCCATGTTGGTAGGACCTGACAGAGAGAGGAAGTCTCGGCTGCAAGCTTCCTTCAGGAGTACCCCAATCATGCACCACGGATACGTGCATTCCGACAATTTTTGATAAGTACAATCTCGGGTGGAACCCCCCGCATTTCGCGAAAGGCGGGGCCCGGCAAATGTCAGTAGTGATGTTGTGCCGTTTTTTTTATTCAAATGCTTGGAATGCCTACAAGGCCTAGAAGGCTTGGAAGGCTTTCATAGTAATCTGCCTTGTAAGCCTTCTGAGCCTTACAAGCCTCCTAAGCCTTATGGAAAATGAACACCTCGAACACCTTCGTCACACTGCAGCGCATCTCCTTGCCGCGGCAGTCTTGGAATTGTATCCGGAGGCAAAGTTGACCCTCGGCCCAGCGATTGAACATGGTTTTTATTATGATATAGATTTTTCCGCTCATGATGGATCCGCCTCGGGCGGAAGTGATTCAATTTCTGTTGAAGAGTTGCCTGCAATCGAGAAAAAAATGAAGTCTCTTGTGAATGATTGGAAGGAATTTTCTCATCGAGAAGTGAGTGCAGAAGAAGCAAGGGAACTATATAAAGGCAATGAGTACAAAATAGAGCTCATCAATGATATCGCAGAAAAAGGGGAGACTATTACACTGTATACGTGTGGTAATTTTACAGATCTGTGTCGAGGGGGACATGTTGAGGAACCACGAAAAGAACTGCGTGCATTCAAACTTATGAGTGTCGCAGGTGCGTATTGGCGTGGAGATGAAAAAAATCCAATGCTTACTCGTATTTATGGCGTTGCCTTTGATACAAAGGAAGAATTGAAGGCGCATCTCGATATGCTCGAGGAAGCAAAAAAACGTGATCATCGAAAAATTGGAAAAGAACAGAAACTCTACTTTATCGATGACATGGTCGGCAAAGGACTGGTGATGTGGCTCCCCAATGGCGTCACTATTCGAGATGAAATAGAAACACTTGCACGAGAAAAAGAAGCTGCTGGTGGCTATCTCCGTGTGGTCACGCCACATATTGCAAAGCAGGAATTGTTTCTTACCTCCGGGCATCTTCCCTATTACGAGGAAGACATGTATCCAAAGATGGAGATGGATGATGGCACGTATTATATGAAAGCCATGAACTGTCCGCACCACCATCGTATCTATCAGTACGAGCCACATAGTTATCGAGAGCTACCACTCCGTTTTGCAGAATATGGGACTGTCTACCGAAATGAACTCTCTGGGACGCTTGCGGGGCTCCTCCGAGTGCGTGGCATGGCAATGAATGATGCACATCTATATTGTCGTAAGGATCAGATAAAGGAAGAATTCAAAGCCGTCATGCAACTGACAATGGATTACTTCAAGATTTTTGGATTGAATAATTATTGGTTTC
>PFLZ01000110.1 GCA_002784795.1 Candidatus Magasanikbacteria bacterium CG_4_10_14_0_8_um_filter_42_12 | reverse complement strand
TTAGTGGTTAAGTTTACATAGACTTTTTGCACTAATTTTAGCACTTTTGTGTGAAAAACACTAAATGAGTTAGCAGATAATTCTGCATTCTTCATTCTAAATTCTGCAATGAAATGTCTGTCAAAAAACATACAACCCAACCATTTGTTCTGACCATTTTTGGTGCGTCGGGTGAATTGGCAAAACTCAAGATTTTCCCAGCTTTGTATGAAATGCTCGAACATGGGAGAATGCCAAAAGATTTTTGGATTGTTGGATATGCACGAACGAAAATGACGAAAAAAGAATTTCATGCAGAAGTGACAAATGCTGTTGAAAAAAAATATGGCAAAGGATTGGTAAAAAAAGTGCTTTCAGAACTATTGACCCATGTCCATTATTTTCCTGGTCAGTACAATGATTTGGTAGATTTTGAAAAATATCATGCGTTTCTTCGAATGTTGTATGGAAAAAAGCAAAAGGTTGTTCACCTCGCATATTTTTCTGTTCCACCGAGTGCATTCCAAAATATTATCCGAAATCTTGCGTTGTCACGCACGTCAAAACGAGAAGATACTCGGTTGATTATCGAAAAACCGTTTGGGATAAATTCTACTTCGGCAACAGAATTATTTCATTTTGTATCTCAATATTTTCGAGAAGATCAATTGTTTCTCCTCGATCATTATCTTGGAAAAAATGTTGTGCGGAGTATGCTCAATCTTCGCCATGGCAATCGCGTCCTCTCACACATGATGCAGGGATCAGAAATTTCGAATATTCAGATTACAAAATTTGAAACAAAGGGAGTCGAAGAACGAGCAGGCTACTTTGATGCTGTTGGTATTGTGAAAGATATGATTCAGTCGCATCTTCTCCAGCTCCTCGCGCTTATCACCATGGATATTCCTGTTGCAAAAACAGCGAATAGTCTCCAGCGAGAACGTCTTTCTGTTATTTCCGCCTCTGGCTGTGGTGCGACGGATGATAATGTCGTTGTCGGGCAGTATCGAGGATACAAAAAAGAACATGGTGTGCCAAAAGGGTCTCGTACCGAGACGTTTGCTGCTGTCCGATTTTTTCTCAATAGAGAAGATTGGTACAATGTACCGATCTATATCCGCACAGGGAAAAAACTGCACGAGTCGCATACGTACGTTGTGGTAGAATTGAAAAAATTTGATTTTCAAGATGTAGGAGAAGAACCAAACAGACTTATTTTTGATCTAGCACCAGACGAAAAAGTGAGTGTGACGCTCCTCAATAAACAAGAGGATCTTGTGAGTTACCAGCAACTGATTACGTCTGATTCGATTGCGTGTGATATGGATGGCTGTCTGTCAGAACATGCAACGCTCTTGCTCGATGTACTCCATGGCAACCATATGCATTTTGTGAGTTTTGCAGAAGTCCTCGCTGCATGGCATGTAGTAGATGATATTCATGAAACCATGCGAAAACAAAAAGTACGACTCGAATCCTATGAGCAGGGGAGTACTGGTCCACGAACACAGCACGGACTCACAAGTATGGATGGGTATTCTTGGTATGATGTGCACTCACGTTCGTGAGTCTCCTAAATGATGTTGTCTTATGATATTTCGTACCTTTGATACCCAAGAAGAATTTGTCAGCCAGAGTGCTGAACATATGCTTCGTGTGGTAGATGGAGAGGAATATCGATACCTGGCATTAGCAGGAGGCAAAACACCGGTGCATGTGTATGAGCAATTTGGGAAAAAAATCATAGATCCTTCAAAAATATTTTTGTACCAAGTGGATGAACGATATGTGCCTCCGCATCATCCCGATGCGAATGCGTGTATGATTTATAAACATGTCGGGAAGAAATATGAAGGTGAGTGGGCAGGAATGTATTTTTTTGATACAACACAGCCTATTAGTGTGGCACTTCTCGACTATCGCCATATGCTTTCTCGTGTGCCAGAGGGAGTGTTTGATCTCGTCGTGTTGGGTGTTGGCACAGATGGTCATATTGCATCGCTTTTTCCTTATTCATCTCAGTTGACTGATATGGAACATACCGTGATGTATACAACCACAATGCATCATTTTGTACATGATAGATTGACGCTAGGCCCAAAAATGATTATACAAGCAAAGCAGATTCTGATACTCTTACAAGGGGAAGAAAAAAGACCTGTCTACGAAGAATTACAACAGCCTATAAAAAAAAGTGATGCCTTTCCTGCACATATCTTGCAATCACATGCAGATGTGACAGTGCATTATGTATTATAATACACACATACTATGAATATTGTATTTGGGATTCTCGGTGTTGCCGCTGGAGCCGTCATCGTGGCAAAGTCGGAGTGGATTGTTCAAAATTTTGGGTCTGCCGAATGGGCAGAGCAGCATATGGGCTCAAGTGGTGGTTCACGACTCCTGTACAAGCTGATTGGTCTTGCTATTATTCTCTTTTCGTTTCTTTCTTTAGCAGGACTTATGGATAATATTTTGCTTGGTATTTTTGGAAGACTGTTCACCGGTTTTGCGCAATAATCGTATTATATTCGTAGATTAGGATTATGTATCACTCTGGCAATCAAATGGTAGACCCACATATCTTGTTTGAAAAAGCACAGATCCAACAGGGGATGCATGTGGCTGATTTTGGGTGTGGGCAGACTGGACACCTTATTTTTCCGTGTGCAAAAATATTGGGTGATCGTGGCATCATGTATGCGGTAGATATTTTGAAGGATGTCTTGCAGCAGATAGAGCAACGTGCAAAAAGCATTAGCCTGATGAATGTGCATAGTGTCTGGTCTGATATAGAAAAAGAAGGACATACGGCTATTCCAAAACATAGTCTTGATGTTGCATTTCTTGTAAACACACTGGTACATGTCAAAGAAAGACATGCTGTGCTCGAAGAAGTAAATCGCTTGCTCAAAGATAAAGCGCGTCTTATTGTCGTTGACTGGATAAAAAAAGGATTGGTCTTTGGACCAAAAGATGAACAGTTTATCAATTTTCAAGATATAGAACAGTGGGCTCGCGAGCATGGATTTGTTGTGCAAGAAGTATTTGAGGTAGGGAGGTTTCATCGAGGAATGGTATTGTATAAGAATCAATAAAGAAAGAAATCAAAAAAACTAGAAAACAAGAAAACAATATGAACGAATATCAGGAGGGGCTTAAACAAAAGATGAATACCTTGGCACATGGAGTATACCGTGCAACAAAAAATTTTCCCAAAGAAGAACAATATGGGATGACATCTCAAATAAACAGAGCGTCTTTATCAGTGGTGCTCAATTATATAGAGGGGTATGCTCGTGCAAGAAATAATTCACGACATTATTTTTTAGATGTATCCTACGGTTCACTTCAAGAAACAAAGTATCTTCTTCATTTCACCTATGTTGAAAAATTATTATCAGAAGAAGAGTACAAAAAAATGTTTACATTAGCAGATGGTATTGGTGCGATGCTCTGGAAAGAAATACAAAACATAAAGGAACACGGTTGATTTCTAGATTTTTTGTTATATGTCACAAACCAAAAAACAAAAGATAGGTGCCTGGGGAGAAGAAGTGGCCGTGGGAGTCTTGAAAGAAAAGGGCTATGAGATTATTGAAAGAAATTTTGAAATTCGTGAAGGAGAAATAGATATTATTGCATGGCATACAAAACCCCATTTTGGGAGGACGTTGTGTTTTGTAGAAGTAAAAACTCGAGGAGGAGAACAGGGGAGTGCCGAGAGAGCTACTGGCAGAGAAAAGCTGGGGCGTATGAAACAGGCTGCCATTGCATATTGTCTTCGGTATAACATCAACCGTGATACCATGCCTATACAGTTTGAACAGGTGAGCATTTACGGCTCCCCAAAGGGATTGAGAGACGTACGGCATTATGAGATACCCGCGTAGTCGAGCAGAAAACATAAGAATAGATAGGATTGAGACACAACACTGCTCTTGACAAATCTTTCAAAATATGCTATTGTGTGTACACGATAGTAGCTTATAAGAGCTGCTTTTTTTATACTTTGACTTACGGATGACTGATAATCCTGGTATACGGATAAAATGGCTTAATGAAGCGTTTTTCATAGATAAAAACCCCTCTCGTTCCACTTGACAGAGGAAGAATAACACTAATAACCTAATTCTCTAATTACTAATACTCTACACAATATGGCATCAGAAATAGCAAAAGCAATCCAGTTCCTTTCTGACGAAAAAGGCCTCGAATATGAGGAAGTCCTCGAAGCACTAGAAATAGCGCTTGCGGCAGCATATCGAAAAGATTTTGGAACAAAAATTGGGAATTATCATGTAAAATTTGATGCAGACACAGGTGACATGGATATCTGGGACGAAAAAATTGTGGTTGAAGATGTCGATGAAGAACTTCTTGAAAAAGCACAAGAAGAATTGACCGCACTCAGAGAAAAAGCGCGCGAAGAATATCGAGAGCTTACTGAAGAAGGAACGGCACACTTGCCACAGTTCAATCCAAAAACAGACATCATGCTCAAAGATGCAAAAGAAGTAGAAAAGAATGCAAAGCTTGGTGATACCTTGAAAATTCAACAAACAGTGCCAGGAGACTTTGGTCGTATGGCAGCAATGACCGCAAAGCAAGTTATTATCCAAAAAATTCGAGAAGCAGAACGAAACAATGTATTTGAAGACTTCAAGGAACAGGTTGGACAGATTGTTCAGGGAACGGTGCACAAGCGAGATCGAGGTGGCAATGTGCTTGTAGATCTCGGAAAAATAACTGGTGTGTTGAGTGCAGAGGAACAAGTTCGTCGTGAACAATATCGTCCAGGAATTCGATTGCCATTTTTTATCATGTCTATCGAGATGGGACCACGTGGACCACAGATCGAACTCTCTCGAAAAAGTACAAAAATGGTTCAATCAGTGTTTGAACAAGAAATTCCAGAAATTGATGAAGGATCAGTGGAGATCAAAGCAATCGCACGTGATCCCGGTAGCAGAAGCAAAGTCGCGGTCTTTACCGATGACAATTCTATTGACCCGATTGGTGCATGTATTGGTCAGCGTGGAAGTCGTATTACAACAATCATTGATGAACTCGGTGGAGAAAAAATTGACGTCATCATGTGGAGCGACAATGCAGAAGAATTTATCAAACAAGCACTCTCACCTGCAAAAGTTGCGAGTGTCGAGCTGAATGAACAAACAAAAGAAGCTGCTGTCTCTGTAGGAGAAGATCAGTTTTCACTTGCTATCGGTCGTGGTGGCCAAAATGTTCGCCTTGCGGCAGAACTCACTGGATGGAGAATTACCGTTGTCGAAGATGGAAATGAAAAAGCTGTAGCCGTGAGTAGTGAGGATGATGAAGATGCTATCAAAGAAAAACTTGAAGCAGATAAAAAAGAATCAGAAGAAAAAAAAGGTGATGATGTTGCTGACGTTTCTGGGGATACTGACGTTGAGAATGACGAAGTGGCAGAAATCACAACTGAAGAAGGAAAAGAAGAAACTGTTGAAGAAGCAACAGAGGAGAAAGACGAAGAAAAAAAATAATACTTCATATAAAAAACACACCGTGAGAACGGTGTGTTTTTTCTTATCTTGCCAGAACGGTGTTCTTCCGCTATACTCTCTCCGTTACCATAACATATTTGTATGACAGCATTCTTTACGACCATCTTGTATCAACCAATTTTCAACCTGTTTGTCTTTCTTTACGACTTTATTCCAGACATGGGTATTATTATTTTGATTGTGACGGTGGCAATCAAACTTGCCCTCCACCCTCTGACAACAAAGTCCATCAAGGCACAAAAAGATTTGCAAGAAATGCAGCCAAAACTTGAAGCATTGAAAAAAGAATTCAAAGGAGATCAGCAACGTATTGCGCAGGAAACAATGAAATTGTATAGCGAACATAAAGTAAATCCGCTTGGATCATGTTTGCCGATGCTGATTCAGCTCCCAGTGTTCTTTGCGTTGTATTATGTCCTCCGAGGATTGTTTGGAGAAATTCGATTTGATTTGCTGTACTCGTTTGTGGCACGTCCTGAGAATATTAGTCCGATATCTCTCGGTCTTTTTGATCTCTCACAAAAAAGTATTGTTCTCGCTGTACTTGCCGCTGGAACACAGTTTTTCCAGGCTCGTATGATGCAGTCACGAAAAGCACCAAAAGAAGCAGGCGAAGGTGGCAAAGATGAGAGTATGACATCGATGATGAACAAGCAAATGTTGTATTTCCTCCCGATCATGACACTCTTTATTGGTATGTCATTTCCAGGTGGATTGACGTTGTATTGGTTCCTTTCTACACTCTTTATGCTTTTGCAACAAATGTGGATTTTCAAAAAACATGGAAAGCCAGAAGATGGAAAAGGTGTTATTGAAGGAAAGATCATAAACAACTAACAATTAGCAATAAACAATTAACATGGTGTTATGCGCATTTCCTACAAACAACTGAAGAAGTTGCCAGTGATGACCGAATCCGGGATGGAACTGGGGAGTGTACATGATATTATTTTGGATGTTGATACGCAGGGGATTGTGCAGTATGAGATTTCGCCATCGATGCTGTCTACAAAAGCGTATGTTGTGAATCAGGATCAAGTGGTATCGATTACAAGTGAGAAGATGATTGTAAAAGATGCTGTTGTCCGTGATGAAGTACATGCAAAAGAATTGAAAGCGCAAGGAAAGATGAAAGCAGAGCCGATTGCGATGAGGGAGGAAGGGTAGCATATATCACGTAACACATAGCATGTAACAATATAGATAAAAACTCACCGGTTTGGTGAGTTTTTGAATAGTATTGTGGAAGGCAGCGCGCGAGCTAGGTGCTCGCGCGCTGCCGGGGATGGTCTGCGGCATGGCCATCATGTGCGGATGACGTAGCACTTGAAGATGGTACCTGGTTTGAAGGTACCAGAACCGAGGACATCGCTCGGCTTGGTAGTCTCCTTTACAAGCTTCCTTTTATCCTTCCAACGGATCACGATCGGATCGGAGCCGTTTATGCGTACGCGTTTGATGATTGTTTCTTCGTCGATGATGCTTCCTTCGTCCCTGGACTTGAAGGTGACCTCCAGGAACGGTGTGGAGATCCACCGATGGAGACGCTCCCAGATGGACAGCTTTTTCGTCAGATCCTTCTCTTCGAGAAGTCGGTAAGCATGAACCAAGGTGTACCCACTGAAGACAAGTGCGTAGAAGAGGTTTCCTCTCGTCATCGCCCATTCACGTACTTTCATTGTTTTTCTTTCGACCATTCTGCTCCTCCAAACTGCATCCAGCCAACGCGACTGGAATAGAAAAATTAACACCTTGAGAATATTCTGTCAATTTTGGTTGTGTTTTGTTTTTTTCTTTACGATGATACACTGAAGCTATATGAACACACTCGGTACAGCCATTATAAAAACACTCGCATATTTTGACGTGTTTCAGACACCACTCACGAGTGAAGAAGTGCATTCTTTATTATGGAAAGAAACAGCACCATTTAGTCAGGTAAAGGCGGGGCTCGATATGTTGGTGGAAGAGAGCAAAATAGAGATAAAGGAAGGATTTTTTGTGTTGCCTGGACGAACGAAGATTGTCGATAGGAGACAGATGGCCATTCCCTTGATAGACACAAAATTGAAGATCGCATCAAAAGCAGCAAAGCGTATTCGGTGGATTCCCTTTTTTGAGGCGATGTTTGTGTGCAACACGGTCGCGTCTGCGTCTGCATCAGAAGATAGTGATATCGATGTGTTCATTGTGATTCGGCAGGGGAGACTTTGGATTACACGACTTCTTATTACGCTGACTCTTTCGTTGTACCGAATGCGCCGGCATAAAGAACACGTGGCAAATAAAATTTGTTTGAGTTTTTATGTCACGGATGCACATCTCAATCTTTCTGATGTGACGATTGATGAGCCGGATATATATATGGCCTATTGGATTGCACAGCTTATCCCAATCTATGATCCAAAGAATATCAGAGCAAAGATATTGAAAGAAAATTCATGGGTAAAAACGTATATCCCACAAGGCATGGGAGCATATCGTATGCATCCCGCTTTTCGCGTTGAAGATCGTGGTGTTGGCAAGAAAATAAGATATATGTTTGAAACTATGTGGAAGAGTGGATATGGTGATCTGATAGAAAAGCAAGCAAAGCAAGTACAAGAAAAAAAGATGTCGATAAATTATGCAAGTGTGAAAGATGAACAGGATACCCGCGTGGTGATCGATGATACGATGCTGAAATTTCATGAGAATGACAGACGGGCGCAGTATAGAGACGAGTGGAGGAAAACGGTTCAACATATATCAACGCAGCAATAGCACACGGATTTCCAGGATTACCATGATCTATACAGATTTGTATATTCAGAAATCTTGGTTTATCCTGGTCATCTGTGTTCCATATGAATAATATGAATGTAGAAAAACTTCTTCAATACACAACATATCTTTTTCTCTTCCTCCTCCCGTGGCAGACAATTTTGTTATTGGAAGAACGGTTTGTGGATGGAGTGAAATGGGAGTATGGAACGATTGGGCTATATGCAACGGAGATATTAGGATGGGTCGTCGTCCTGTTGTTTATGGTTTGGTATGTGAAACAGGTTCGGGGTTCTAAGTTCAGAGGTGAGAAGTTTAGGTGGTCAAAAGATAGAGTTTTTTTATTTTATATATTTTTATTTACTAGTTACGGAGTACTGATGGCTTTTTTTGCAGGGGATAGTGATGTGGCTTTTCAGCATGCGCAGTGGGTGATGCTTGGGGCACTGTTATTTCTTCTTTTTTATATCGGACCTGTAAAAGCGAAGTCAGCTCTCTGGGCATTTGTTTTGGGAAGTGTTCCTGTGAGTTTCCTCGGTATATGGCAATTTTTATCTCAGTCAACGTTTGCATCTACGCTTTTGGGAGTCAGCCAGCACGTAGTATTTGAATCTGGTACGTCGATTATTCAAAGTCCTGATATCGGTCGGTGGCTTCGGGCGTACGGAAGTTTTTCGCATCCAAATGTTTTTGGTGGGTATCTAGTTTTTGCAATCGCCAGTACGTTGCTTCTTTCTTTTTCTGCAGAGAAATGGAAGCGTGTGGCATTACAGGCAATCGTGGTATTGCAAAGTGCTGCGTTGTTTTTTACGTTTAGCCGCAGTGCTTGGGTTGCCGTTGGAATTGTTCTATTGTTCTATTGTTCTATTGTTGTTCGACATGCGAAGTTTGGTCGAGGGTTGAAATTGGGTTGGAGAACTCGCGAGGTACCCCACCTTGTTCCTCCCCTTGTAAATGGGAGGAGACGTGCTGAAATGTTTTTTCCTGTTATCTCTATACTGCTGACCTTTTTTGTTCTTTCATTTTTATTCATGCCACTCGTGCATACACGATTTTTCCCTACATCACAAAACGAGGTTGCCTCTATTACAGATCGTGTGGCTGGATATAGCGATGCGTGGCATTTATTTCAGAACAATTGGGTTATTGGAGTTGGGGGAGGAAATTATACGTATGCGTTGATGCACGCTTTACCTGGACATGATGTGTGGTGGTATCAGCCGGTGCACAATGTGGGTGCATTGTTTATTGTGGAGTATGGAGTGTTTGGGATAGTATTGTTATTTTTGGTTATTTTGAATTTTATTAGAAATTTGAAATTAGATATTAAAAATTTGTTTGCATATTTAGTAATACTTATTCCCGTGATCTTCCTAGATCATTATCTGTGGTCTTCGTTTACGGGTGTTATCCTTTTTGTTTCGTTTCTTGCGTTGTTTTTCAGTATACAAAAAAACGAAGCAGAAGCTTCGCTTTGTTCGTAAGGAATGCCGTGGAATGGGGTTGGAGTGACATCCCTCTTACCGTTGCAGAGGCATGGGACATATGTCATGTCCTGCGTGCATTGGTTCCCATCAGGTGAAACGCTCATTTCCTTGCCCAAACCACGACAAAAAGAATCTATCAAAAAAGAGGTGTTTTGTCAATATTTTCCACATATTGTCCCCACATAATCCACGAAGTTTTTGATCAAAAAGTTTGAAATGGCTGAAATAAGCCATTTTTGTATAGTTGACAGAGCACCATATTGGGCGTAAGGTACGTGGGCTAGGAAAAGCCCACTATCGGGGCCAAGCATGGCACATTCGCTATCTGAAGTCGTGTTTCTGACAGGCATCACGACTTCTCTGTATAGTCGGCGTACCAAGCTCCCCCGATTGTGGGCTTTTCTGCTATATTCACTCTTGACAGCTATTTCAAATTCTGTAAAATAGGAAACGTTCTATCACTCTGCTTTGTCGAGTGATAAATATATAATTTTTTGTCTTATGAACATCAAACCACTGTCAGACCATATATTGGTCAAGCCTGTCCAAGCCGAAGAAGTCACAGCGTCTGGTATCGTTCTTCCAGATACTATTGATAAAGAAAAAAAAGCAGAAGGAGAAGTGATTGCCGTAGGGCCAGGAAAACTTCTTGAAAATGGTACACGTGCACAGATGGAAGTATCTGTTGGTGATGTCATTCTTTACAAAAAATGGGGAGGAGACGATGTAGAAATTTCCGGAGAAGAACATAAGATCATTTCTGCTGATGACGTGCTTGCGATAGTACAAAAGTAATTATTTACAGATAACGGATAATCCTGATTTACGGATAGTACAATCAGTGGTCCGTTTACATAAAGAAATACATTGTTTAACAAATAAATTTATTAGGATGAATCCGAATATCAGGATTATCCGTAATCCGTAAGACTATGGCAAAACAAATTATTTTTCAAGACGATGCACGTGAAGCCTTGATGAGAGGTGTCGACGCACTCGCAAATGCAGTCAAAGTAACACTTGGTCCAAAAGGACGAAATGTGGTGCTAGATCGAGGATATGGGTCACCACTCATTACCAAAGATGGTGTGACTGTTGCAAAAGAAATAGAACTTGAAGACAAAAATGAAAACATTGGTGTATCGCTGGTCAAAGAAGTGGCAAGTCGAACGAATGATGTTGTTGGAGACGGTACGACGACTGCGACTGTCCTGGCCCAAGCAATTATCCGAGAAGGAATGAAGAATGTTGCTGCTGGTGCAAACCCTGTGGCACTCAATCGCGGACTTCACAAAGCAAGTGATGCTATTGTGGCATATCTGAAAGATCATATTGCAAAACCTGTCGAAGCTGATGAGATTGGAAACGTTGCGGCAATTTCTGCAAATGACAAAGAAATCGGTACAAAGATTGCGCAAGCAATGACCGAGGTTGGCAAAGATGGTGTGATCACTGTGGAGGAATCTCATACCTTTGGGATGGAGATCGAAACGGTAAAGGGAATGCGTTTTGACAAAGGATATATTTCTGCATACATGGTCACCAACAGTGAACGCATGGAAGCGGAATATGAAGAACCATATATTCTCATCACAGATAAAAAAGTTTCTTCTGTAGAAGACATTCTTCCAATTTTGGAAAAAATAATTGCGACAGGAAGAAAAGAATTGGTGATCATTGCAGAAGATGTTGATGGACAAGCACTCACCACACTCGTGCTGAATAAACTTCGTGGTACATTTAACGTGCTTGCAGTAAAAGCGCCTGGATTTGGTGATCGACGAAAAGAAATGTTGCAAGATATTGCAGTATTGACGGGAGGACGTGTCATTACTGAAGACATTGGTCTGAAGCTCGAGAGTGTAACCCTCGAAGATTTGGGTCGTGCACGAAAAGTCGTCGCAACAAAAGAAAATACAACAGTGGTAGAAGGAAAAGGAGAACAAGGTGCAGTGTCAGAACGTGTCGCACAAATCAAAAAAAGTATTGATCTCTCTGATTCTGATTTTGATAAAGAAAAATTGCAAGAACGTCTTGCAAAACTTGCTGGTGGTGTAGCCGTGATCCGAGTAGGAGCTGCGACTGAAACAGAAATGAAAGAAGTAAAACATCGTATCGAAGACGCGATTGGTGCAACCAAAGCTGCGGTCGAAGAGGGTGTGGTCCCGGGTGGTGGAGTTGCGCTGATTCGTGCGATTGCTGCGCTTGACGACATTGGCAATACACTGAGTGATGAAGAACTCCTTGCTGTGAATATCCTCCGCCGTGCACTCGAAGAGCCACTTCGAACGATTGCAAAAAATGCTGGATTTGAAGGAGCGGTTGTCGTGGATGAAGTAAAGAAAAATTCTGGCAACTTTGGATTCAATGCTGCGAGTGGCGACTATGAAGATATGATCGTTGCGGGAATTATTGATCCGGCAAAAGTCACACGAACGGCACTTGAAAATGCCGTGTCTATTGCAGGTATGCTCCTCACGACGGAAGCAATCGTCACAGATCTTCCGTCAAAGGAAGAACCACAGATGCCAATGGGTGGCATGGGTGGAGGTATGGGGATGATGTAGTGTCGTCAAGAAAGCAAGAAAACTAAAAATCCAAAAATCAATTAAAAAATCCTTCGTGTGTGCGGGGGATTTTTTGTTTGGGGGGGATTGACGAGGGAGGTTTTTTGTGGTATGGATGGGGTACACATTGATGTCCGCGGGTGCGGGCGAGGGGGATTTATGAATTTGACGTATACAAAAGAGCTCTTCACGTTGGCCGAGAAGTTGTGGAACACCATGGAGTCCATCCACGTGAGTCTTCGTACCAGCGAGGACTTCAAGAGCGTGCTCGCGGAGATCGAGCAGTTGCACCGTCTGATGGGAGGCGCGCCGAGCAACGTCATTTATGAGATGCGGCACATCGTGGTGTGGCACGCGATCTCCCGCTTCGAGCGGCTGTACCTGCCACATGTGCGAGACGGCATCGTGCCCGACGAGTTCGGCATGGAGATCGTGGCTCGGTCTACCGAGCTCTTCAGTTTCTTGACGCCGGAGTTCCTGTCTCGCGACAACAGGTATCTCCAAGTGTGTCGTGAGAACTTCCGAGCGACGGCAAGTGCCGTCATCTCGCGGATCTCCATGGAGTCCCCTGGGTACTTCCACTGGTACAATATCGCGAGGGAGCTCGACGCACTGCTGCCGAAGGCCAAGGGCTTCTAGCTCGCGCACTGCACGTCCTAACGACCGGCGACTCCACGTGAGTCGCTGGTCGTTCCAACAATTGCGGATTTTCATTGAAGAGAAGTATTTTCTTTGTTAGTATATCTATACTGTTGCATTTTTGTCGGCTTCGAAAGATTTCTCCCCATTCGACTCCTTCGTCGCTCAGGGTCGAAATGACAGAGGAACAATCTTCAACATATTGTAATTACTTTCACCCTACAAAGAACGCTATGAAATTCAACATCCTCACTATATTTCCAGAGATGATTGACTCGTATGCACATGCGAGTATTCTTGGGCGTGGGCAAAAGGCTGGGGCGATAGATATCCGTAGTATCAATATCCGAAATTTCGCAGAAGATAAACATAGTACGGTGGACGATACGCCATATGGTGGGGGAGCAGGTATGGTTATGAAACCAGAACCTATTTATAAAGCACTCAAATCAATTGATGCCATTCCATTTTCAAAAGATGATGGACTGACAAAAGTAAAGAAAATTTTTACAGGCAAACTCGCGAAGAAAAAAAGAACAGTTGTGCTCTCACCACGTGGCAGACAATTTGATCAGCGCATTGCAGAACAGTGGGCAACGCTTGATGAATTGACGCTCATCTGTGGACGATATGAGGGGGTTGATCAGCGCGTGATCGATCACATGATCGATGAAGAAATTTCTGTTGGGCCATACGTCCTTGCTGGTGGAGAACTTGGGGCGCTTGCTATTGTAGAAGCTGTCTCTCGTCTTGTGCCAGGTGTACTTGGTAATGCTGATTCTCTTACGGATGAAACACACAATGAAGATATGTCAGCAGAGTATCCGCAGTATACAAAACCGTCGGATTTACGTGGGTGGAAAGTACCTGATATCTTGCTCAGTGGAGATCATAAAAAGATTGAGGAGTGGCGGAAATCGGAGCGTAGAAACGGGAGAAAATAAGAGACTTAGAGCACTAGAGTATTAGGCTCTTTTCTAAGACTCTAAAACCTAATTCTCTAAAACTCTAGTTTATCCCCACACCTGTGGAAATGTCCTTGTTTTCAGCTCTTGACAGCACTTTGTTTTTCCTATATGATGCGAAGGCACTCAAGAGAAATTTACAAATAAGAACTTTCTCAAGTCCCGAGAGGGATACTAGGAAAAGAGCAACTCAACCGCAGGAAGAATACAGATGTGTTCTCCCCGCGATCAGGTTCCTCTTTTTTTCTTTGACTGAATGCGAAGGAACCCGTTCCTTACAATTCAACCAGCAACTAAATAGTAAGGTTCCCTATGGCACCTCCCCGGTGTACATAGGAACAAAACGGATATGTCCATATTAGCAGATGGATATATACCGAGATTCACATTAAAGATGTGACAAGAACAGTTGAGCCTATTCAAAACACTCAAACATTGATTTTACACTTTTCTTCGGAAAAGATTAATCTTTCATT
>PFLZ01000051.1 GCA_002784795.1 Candidatus Magasanikbacteria bacterium CG_4_10_14_0_8_um_filter_42_12 | reverse complement strand
CACCCAACTCATCACACAAAGAATCAATAACTTTTTGATCAACACCTTGAGATTCAATGTGTACACCCATTACAAGATCTTTTGCACGCACAGCCAATGCTTGTTGGATATCGGCAAAAGACATACTCAGACCTTCCCCATACTCATCAGCAAGCAATAAAGAAGCATCTCCGATTTGTTCATATACTGATGTATATACATGAAGAATTTTTTCTCCGTCCTCTTTTTTTAAATGAGAAAACAAATTTACGACATGATCACCAGAAGATCGTTCATATTGGATAGATAAAAAGAGTTGTAAAAAATTTGATCCATATACTTGAGTCAATGTTTGTACTTGTTCAACCATTTTTTTATCTTTGTCACGCAAAAAACTTAAAAACCATAACTGTTCTTGCATGGATAAATGTTCCATACGTATATGAAACATATCTTCTACACTCTTTCGAAAACGAAGACTCATCATCTCTGTGTAGCTTTTCTTTATATCAGTAACTTCATCAGGAGAACGTCCCAAATCACCGATAATATCGTTGAGTGCTTCTTCGGGTAATCGCAAAGTTGGCTTAGGAAGAATTTCATGACTCTTTTCACTATACTCTTCCAATTTATTCCTCAACCATGCGATCATTTCACGTAGCTTTCCAACATGTGTATCGAGGAATGCTCTCATATCGGCATCATCCCGAGACAAAAAAGCATCATAACTTTTTATATCTTCAGCCCACTCTGGAATTTCCAAATGAAATTCTGATTCAAATTCTTCCGTCAATTCTGAAGGTAGTTTTGCCCTATCGTATAAATACTGTGTTATCGTAAAATGAGGATCAACCCCCCTACGAAAAGTATATCCTACACACGCATCTAGAACCCCTACACGAGCTAATGAAATCTTTCTTCCATGCGTCAATTCTTCAAAAAGTACCTCATGTTCTTTTCGAAAAATATCTATTACCTTCGCTACCTTTTCTACTTGCATTGAATCGAATTGCAGAGATATATCAATTTTTTGAAGAACATCTAAAAATTCAGCCCGCGTATCAAATATGCGATCCAATTCGTTAGGTACATCAATAGAAAGAATACCATCTATTTCCTCACGAATTTGTTCAGGAAGCAGGCTTCTAATTTGAAAATAATTCCACACGCCCAATTCTTCATTTTGAATAATTGTTTCAGCCCATTCAATATGATCCTTTGTCATTCCATTGCTATGTTTCCAATAGGCTTCAATATGTTGTGAAGTGTCATCATCCAAAGAAAATATTTTTTCTAACGTACCTTGTTGAGAATATATACCTCCTATACCATTTGCTATTTAAACAATAGGAAATTCTTGCCTATGCCTATCGGCTTGTACTTGAGGAAGATAGGCAAGTTGTTCAGATGAGACATCATAAAAATCATCTAATTCTGGTGATCTTTTTCTGACATCGGATGCCAAATCAGAACGTTCTTGCCATTGAAAATACTCAGGAGCTTCGTCTCTATATGATGAAAAAATAGTTTCAACTTCGTCATCAGAAAGAATATCTGCCTGCAAATCACCTGACACCAATCCAGCTTTTTGTATATTTCTCCATTCGGCTCGTAACAAAGAACGTTTTGTTCCCACCTCCCAATATGACAAAGATTCAGCCAAAAGTTCAGTTAAATACACTGTATCAAAAAAAGAACCTTCTCGCTCAGCAGCATCTCGGAGGATACGAATATCTGATCGTTCATGTTCGTCATATTCTATTTTTGGGATATCGAGTACACTTGAATATCCAAGTTTTTGAAGTAATTCAAAAAAAGACACGTCCTGCTCCGGCACAACTTCCTCCTCTTCCCTATCCCCAAAAGAAAAATTTTGGGCTTCGTGTATATCAATTCCAGAATACCTGTCCATACAGTATCTATAAAAAAACAACCACCACAAAATTTGTGATGGTTGTATTGTATCAGATTTTGCTTTTAAGTCTACCCGCCTTTGGGAGAGCCTGCCCGACGCAGCTCCTGCCGGCAGGCAGGTTAGCGGAGCCCGGGTCTACCGTCCACCAAATGACTTTCGTGGTCCACGAGATCCACCGTTGCGGTCACCACCAGTTCGTGGTGGTCGCGGTGGTGGGGGCACATAGCCTTCTGGCTTTTCGGTGAGTTCCTTCATGGTCAGGTTCACACGACCCAGATTGTCAATTTCTTTCACTTTCACTTTCACTTTCTGCCCAAGTTTGAGAACATCACTAGGCTTGTCAGTTCGCTCCCATGAGATCTCACTCACATGGACCAGGCCATCTTTGTTTGGAGTAAGGGAGACGAATGCGCCGAAGTCTTCGATACGAACGACTTCTCCGTCATAGATTTCTCCTGCTTCGACTGTCTTAGTAATACTTTCAATCTGACGAACCGCTTCTGCCATGGCGTCTGCATCATTTGACGTCAGGAGGACGCGACCATCTTGTTCGATGTCGATCGTCACACCAGTGTCAGCAGTAAGCTTCTTGATCGTCTTTCCACCTGGACCAATAATATCTCCAATTTTCTCTGGATCTATCTTCATGGTCACGATACGTGGAGCGTATTCAGAAAGTTCTGCTCGTGGTTCAGCAATCACTGCCTTCATTTGTGCCAGGATATCTCGACGAGCAACGACAGACTGAGCAAATGCTTGTTCTACAATATCCCATGTCAGTCCTTGTGTTTTCGTATCCATCTGAACAGCAGTAATACCATCGACGGTTCCTGCAATCTTGAAGTCCATACCACCTTTGCCATCTTCGACATCTTGGAGGTCAGTCAATACTTTCCATTTGCCTGTTCCTTCGAGGTCAGACGCAAGTCCCATTGCAATACCAGCAACAGGCTTGATGAGTGGGACACCAGCTGCCATGAGTGACAGGGTCGATGCACAGGTAGATGCCATAGAGCTTGATCCATTGGATCCGAGCACTTCACTCGTCGTACGAATAGCGTATGGAAATGATTCTTCGAGTGGGAGCATAGGCTCGACAGCGCGCTCTGCGAGTGCACCGTGTCCAATAGCTCGTCGACTTGGTCCACGCATCCATCCTGTCTCACCATACGTAAATGGCGCATCAGAATAATGATGCATATACCGCTTGAGACCATCTTCCATCATATCGTCGAGCAGTTGGATATCTCCAGGCGCACCAAGGGTGACCGTAGTCAATACTTGTGTATCTCCGCGCATAAACATAGCAGAGCCATGCACGCGAGGAATCAAGTCTACTTCAATATTGAGTGGGCGAACTTCTGTCAATGTGCGTCCATCAAGTCGTTGATCTTTTTCTAAAATTCGTTTGGTAATTTCTGCACCGACAAGGTACTGTACTTTTTTCAAAACAAGCTTCA
>PFLZ01000077.1 GCA_002784795.1 Candidatus Magasanikbacteria bacterium CG_4_10_14_0_8_um_filter_42_12 | reverse complement strand
ATGAGTAAGATCGGTTGATCCAAATGGGGATCGCGGCGTATTGCGTAAGAATTGTTGTGAGGTTTGTGCCTGTACTGCCAAAGAAAATTTGCTATCTTTCCAAACACGATTTGTCCATGCTTTATTTGTACTATCTGACAAAATCGCATCATGATATACACTGGTAAACTCACTACATTGATCCTTCATCGTAGCAACAACAGCCATCTGAATACCATAAGAACCTGTGTTTGAATGACAATTTCTGGAAATATATCCAAGAAAATCTCCATCACTGTTAAAGTCCATACCAATGGCAAAAAAATTTCCTTTGTGCAGTGGACAATCACTGGTGAAAGGATCAGTGTCCAAAGACATGGCTCCATCAAATTGTTTACTAGGAGAATTTGCTACAAAAGGAGGAATAGTACCACTTGAAGGATAGAACGTCATCACATATCTGGTTGCTATTTGATTTCTAGCAAGAGTCCCTGCAGATGCAGAGGCACCCGTGAACAACATCGTCTGTGATTGTTGATGACTTGAGTTAACAAGATCACCACTAGAATAATCACAAAATGAAACCAAACCCTGACAGGGTACACTGCTAGCATCATCTCTTTGCAGTTTGTAAGACGTAACAGAAATATCATTATTTTGCCTCACAGCATCAGAAATTTCATACCCTGTATCAAAATTTTCAGGCACAGATACTCCTGTTTTTTTATAGACATCTTGCCCAAAATTAATTACCAAATCACTTGATACAATCCCAGGAGCATTAAGCATTGTATTCCCTGGAATACGAAGTGGAATAAAGTTCACTGACTCCAGCGCAGCAAGATTGAGATACGCTTCGGTATCGGTAGATCGAATCATTGTAGTATCTTGATCTTGTGGACATCCTCCTGCGACAAGGCACCGTGTGTCTACCGTAATATTATGCCATTGCTGAAGAAACTTAAACTCCCCTCCAAGGTTATTGAACCGAGGTGGATGAAACAACGTCATCGTATCATGTCCATCAATATAGGGATCCGGAACAAGTCCACCGATTCTATATGAATCTGTCCCAACTGGAGCATACCCAAAATATTTCTGTGGACTCTGGGATATCTCATGACTTGTAGAATCTCCCTCAACACGGAGGACAACCGCATTATGGTCGATATGATCCCATGCAAACAAAGAAGCAAAACTATAGAGCGAATTCAGTGCATCTGGCACACTATATTGTGAAGATCCTCCAACACTTAAAACAGATTGATGTCCAGACAAGTCTGTATTCGCAAATTCTGTACCACATACATACCAAAGATATGGATTCATATCAAAATCTTCTGGTTTAACATAAGGATCTCGGTACAATATACGTACAAGTGAATTACATCTAACAGGGAGAGTTTCGTACGAAATATGAAATACATCTGGATACAGAGTCTTATAAAATTCTTTATATCCCAAATGAAGTTTTTCATTATCATCTTTAACAAACATTTGACCTTCTGTAATTGGTACAGTAGTTACAACATCAGCAGGTGTCGCATATAAATTATTCGAATTTGTATTGGGAGCATAACTTAAATCGACAGGATCCGAACCTGCAGAATAATTACTTGCAGGACTGGTGGTAGCAAACATCTTTGCGACAACGACAGAAGACACATCTTGGATAGCACTATGACCAATAGACGTACCACCATACCGTGGACTAATCTTTAACTCTCCTTCATAGGCTCCTCCACTTCTTCCAAAACTATCTGTACAATACACTAATCCTGCAATTCCTTTATCATCTGTATTCGCATCAATAGAAGGATAATATCCAGCTTCAGGATAGAGATTCCCTGTATCTATATTCCCAAATGATTTATCGGAAGGATACCACGTAAGACATGCAAAATTTTTCTGACCATTGGTATCAAAAATAGGGCGAGATTTATCGTACTCAAGACAATGACCAGTAGAACCAACAAATGTCTCGATACGATCAATTTTTTGACACATTCCCAGAACGCAATCACTATCTTGATTACAATAATCACCTTCTGTCTCAGAAGAGCCAGTACAAACCCCCCATACATCTAACTTTGATTTATTCTGATTATACGTATCAACTCCCCAATAATCCCTGACTAAACTATTACCATACGCAATTTTGACATAGTTGCATGTACAATCTTCTCCTTGACAGACATTTGCTTCACTCGTTCTTTTTGAGAAAGTAAAACGAGTCATTTGTGTTTGTTCTTCAGATTCGACAGGAATAACATCCTTTGCAAAACGATGTTCATCTCTTTTTTCAATTGAAACTATATCAAATGAAAACGGGCTATCTTCCTCAGGTGGAACTTTACATTCCACTTCTCCTAATGCAGTAGCAATTTTAGGAAGTTCAGTTTCTTTTGGTTCAAAACTACCATCAAATGGGATCACACATTTTTTTCTAATACAACGACCTTCTTCCTCAATACCACACACCTTGCCAGTATCCTGTCCATCACTACCACATCGTACAGCAGTAGAATTATCATCAAAATATGAATCTGGAATTACATATGCAATATACGCATTGGTAGTATCGATAGTAGACGAAGTGCTTCCAACATCATCGATTGAAATATTTATAGATTGAAGATCACCAAGGTTAAATCTATTAAAAAGAGAATATCCCGTGTACTCAGTACCATTCCAACTAGTATCACGACTAATAAACTTTTGTTCATCAAGATATGACTCTACAGGTTCACGAATACCATTATTTTCTACCCAAGTTTCACAGCCTCCCGTGGGACTTAAAGCAATACATGGCGCAAAACTTTCACACGCAAACACTTGTTTGCCATCACCAGTCTGAATCGGCTCAAACGATTCACATGCCAGCCACTCGCTACACGCACGATTTCGGTTTACTTTGAGCAACACATTTGCATCATTTTGGTCTGTTGAGACTCTCGCAACGAGGGTATTGATCTCGCCTTTTACTGCTTTCCGTTCACTCGCCTCATATGTTGCGGTACTATCATATGATTTTGTAGGGTCTTCGGCATTGTCAAAAAGGACGCATCCTTCACGCAGGCTCGCTTGCCCACCACATTCATCCGAATTTTTTGTAACACGATCATCATAAATAACATAGTATGGTTTGCCATCTGGATTTTTTCCAGAGGTATCCACATCATACGGATCAACAAGTTCTGTACACAAATTTTCTGTTGCAGGACATTCACCTACATAGCCTGTGTATTGGGGTGACCCATTGGACCACAGTCCATAGCTTTCCAAATTTGTCTGATATGTTGGATAACATGGTTCTGATTCGCCAATCTCGACACACGTGTTCCCTTCACCACACGCAGCATTGCTATCA
>PFLZ01000169.1:503-3361 GCA_002784795.1 Candidatus Magasanikbacteria bacterium CG_4_10_14_0_8_um_filter_42_12 | reverse complement strand
AGGAAATGAGTATACAGAACTCCATAGCAGTCACCAATTACGGTTGTTATAGAGAACTGATACCCCGCCCCTCTGGGGCGGGGAGCTTCATTATCTTTCTCTATTTCAATATGTGTTTTTTCCTCTATATAGCAAAAAACACACCCTTTTGGATGTGTTTTTATGAGTTATGGAGAAACGTGTCTCGCAGGTATATACCCCCTAACTACGCACTTTCGCTTTGATAACTGGAAATCCACCATCTCCTGTAGAATCCAATTCTGCCTCAAAAAATTTATTTCCTCTCCTGAGGACTAACTGACCGTCTGGCCCTTTACTAAACGCATCCATATCCTTTGGTGGCAAAAGTATATATTGTTTTCCATCAGGCATAGTTACACGTATAACAGGACTATTGTTACTTCCTTCTACAAAAGAAGGAGACATATCCACAGCCGTGGCTCCTTCGAGTGATGCAGATCCTCCATCTATACCCAAGTACAACTGAACATCAGGACTCAATTTCTCAATAACATACTCTTTTATCACAGCAACATCTTCTAGGTTATTACTTAATACAGCAGGCACCTCGCCACTTGCTGCCAGGTCATACTGTTTGAGCATCTCAATACCTGCTTTCAGTTCTAGCCCAGAAACTATGTCAGTCTTTTCGAGGTTCGTTGCAGCCATATCAGCCCGTATTCCATCGACGGCCTTATGCAACCCCTTCGCATAAATATTTGCTTTTTCACCATTTGCAATTGTATCGGTAGGGGCAACTTTTCCAGAATCCAAAACAGGCTTTCCTTCTGTTGGTGCTGTCTTTGCACTATAAACATCTTTTCCTCGCGGTGCACTGTCTGACGTCGAATCATCTGTACGTACTCCCCCACCAGAATCATGTGCCCTTTCTGCAATGTTCGCAGCAGTCTTCTCCACAGCCTCATCAGGCGTGACAAAAAACTTTGCGCCTTCTGGAACTTTTGCTCCGACACTGTAGGAACTGCTTCCGCCACCACCTCCGGAAGAGACACCTGATGAAGACACTACTCCTGTGTGCACAACCGCTGATGCGTCGACTGGGATATGCATGACAAGTTCACCGTTTTCTCCTGCTGACAGACCGAGCATTTCTGCTGGGTACAGTTGTTTTGTTCCATCTTGAAATTCTACCATTACATTGCCATCCTTCCGGACACCACCAACAAATTGCTTGACATCACCTTTTTCTTTGAGAGCATTGTCAAATCGTTCTTGTTGTTTTGCAAGAGGGGTTTCACCAGCAGGTTTTCCAGATGCTTTCCCGAGTGCTTGTTCTTTATCTAGTGTATTTGGTGATGTTGTATCACCACTTGCAGTCTTTGTATGTGCTGGCTGTGTAGACGATTTTTCCAGTTGTGTTTGTTTGTTTGGTGTTGCATTAGCATTTGTTGAGGTGTTTTTTTCATCTGCAACAGCAGATTTTTCAACAACGCCTGGAGCATGCTTGATCCGATAATGATCATGCACAACAATCGTTTTTCCTTCTTCTCCTATCAAACGGAAATGTGGCTGTCCATCGGTTCCCTTATACAGTTCCACTTTTGCATATTCTGTGGTGTCGCCATCTCTAAAAACACGCACCCCGATCGCCCATTTTGATTCACCATTGGGACCGTACTCGATGCCCATACGTTTCAAATCTGCCTTTACCAACGCGTTCCATTCTTTATCTGACATGTTGAAATCAGTACGATGCTCTTCGATCAATCGATGCATTGAACTCCAAGGTCCTTCATTTTCTTTTATATTACTTTCGCCAAAAGATTTTTTTACAATATCTGGACTTTTTTCTACTTGTTTTGGTGCGACATCAGGATGTTTTGGTGTTGGAGCAGGTGCTGGTGTATCGCGAGGTGGCGGTGCAATATCGGTACGTCCAGCACCTTTCCCAGCAGTAGAATCTACGGCAGGAGTAGATTTATGATCCGCTATAGCTTTTGCAATACCAGCCTCTGTCGCTGACACACCAGTAACCTTCTTCATGTTTTCTATTGTCTGCTGTATTTCCGCGTCAGTGGGTTTATGAGCAAAATCTCCTCTGATTAATCCTACTGTCGCAAACGTAATTCCGGCAGCCGCCACCGCTGTTCCATACTTTAAAAAAAGTCTTCTAGCCTTTTTGCTCAATTTCTCTGTCCACGGTAAATCAAGCTTTTGTTTTTCTTCCATTGCATCGCCATTCTTCGTCAAAGATTCTATTACTTTGCCGAGCTTATTTTTATTTTTTTCTTCTTCGAGGTACGGCGAAAGTCTTTCGGCCTCATAGACGATATCATGAATATTTCCAAGTCTGTCCCCATCGATACGGACTATGTCTGGCAAATTATCTCCTTTTTTATAGTCTTTGTCACCGATTGTAGTATCTTCTGGAAATTCACCTTTTTGCTTTTCTTTGTAGACAATAGCCTGCATATCTTCATCCGGCGCAGTTGCATGCAAGAGTCGTTTTAAAACCAATGTTCGATCTTCCAGTTCCTTTCTTAGTGGTTTCCGTTTGTCAGGATCTGCCTCTGCACGACATTTTTCTGTAAGTTCTATAGTCTCCTTCATTTGCTTGTCAACTCTTTCTTCGGCTTCTCCCCGTTCCCACTTTGTGACAAGATTGTCACCAAATTCACCAACAAGGCGCCCCATCAAGATAGCACTAAACCCTGCACCTACATATGGCACTGACATAGTCAGTGTACTAATGGCAAAATTGGTCCCGACCGCCTTCCACAATGCTTTTTTCCCACTCATGTCTACGAGACCACTAACATTTTTTACCCAATTGTCTACCATTTTTGGATTTTTCACTGCCGCATCTTTTGTCAAAGCTTCGATCTCGAGTTCCTTCG
>PFLZ01000169.1:0-297 GCA_002784795.1 Candidatus Magasanikbacteria bacterium CG_4_10_14_0_8_um_filter_42_12 | reverse complement strand
AGCCAACCATATTGAAACATAAAGAAAAAATAGCAACAATGCATAGAAGGGATCTAAAAATAATTTTAAGCATATTTTTTTGATTTTCTTGAAACAATTCAGAAAAAGTTTTGATGAATATAACACTGATATTAATGTGGCGCAAGATTAGTTATCCCAAATCGTGCAGTTGAAAATTGCACGATTTGGGCAAACCCGCTAAATTGTGTCATATCAAGGCGGAAAATAATTTTAGAAGGAAGGCGTATTTAGTGATACGTTGACCGACTAAAATTATTTCCCAACGCAGAGATGGCG
>PFLZ01000101.1:159-3536 GCA_002784795.1 Candidatus Magasanikbacteria bacterium CG_4_10_14_0_8_um_filter_42_12 | reverse complement strand
CTCTGGTTATACTTCATGGTTACCCTTTGTAACCTCTAGTGTACCAAAGTGTTACCGCATATGGGTGACTGTACATACACTTGACAAAAATTCATTTTTTTGCTACATTAAGCTGTCTCTTTTTCAAAGGAGGTGAGACATGAAGTATAGTAGCTAACACTGCCAACTTCAACAACGCGTAGAAGACTCCCCCGGAAGGTCCGGGGGCATGATCCAATCCTTCTGCGCGAACACGCAGAAGGAGAAGGAACATGAACGAGACGTGGACGTACTGCAACTACTCGCTGATGCCCGAGACCCCCACGGTCGAGGGAGTGGCACTCGTGCTACACCTGAACCAGCCGTGGCTCGATCTGAGGGCCGCCGAGCAGTACTGGTACTTCTGTGAGGCCAACAGCGAGATCTTCTGCCTGAACTGCGAGCGGGTGGCCGACATGGTCACCAGGAAACTCGTCAAGTTCCGGCAGAAGACCGGACGGCGGCTGTCGGACAAGCTGCTCAAGGAGTTCATCGAGAGCACCATCGAGAAGATGGCGCCCACCAGCTTCCTCAAGAGCCGAGAGGAGTTCCGGTGGCTCAAGATGAGCAACTAGCGCCGAACCGGCGCTAGCCTCCCCGGAGGCTTCCATCAAGAGCGGCAGCACAGGTCTCACGACCTGTCGCTGCCGCTCCCCAACCAATTTCTACATTGGTTTTTTTATTTCAAAAATTTCCCCCAATCTTCCTGAATCATAAAAAAATGAGAAGAGCATAGCAAGGTTGACAGAAAAAAAAATATAGTATATAATCCACGGCTCTTCAGTTTTGTCATGGACGTATAGAATTCGAGTTGTATCTATGCATGACGAAACTGGAGGAAAACACATGTGGATTCTTGGTATTTTGGGATTTCTTGTGGTCTTGTTTTTTTGGAACCTCCTGTTCCACCCGATCAAGACAGTCAAGACTACCGGCGGGTGCCTCATCAGGCTGGTGATCTTTGCCCTTGCCATCGCGGCGTTCGGATGGATCCTCGAGGCAACGGGGCAAATGTAACGAACACCTCATCCACAGTTGCGGAAGGCCCAGCCTTCCGCGGATCTCTCTGCTCAGGTTATGTCATGAGCAAAGAAATCTTCCCCCAATCTTCCCACTTCCGCTCACTATGATACAACATGAATTCATAGATAAGTTTGTGCACGAGTTTGTATTCTTCTTCGGCAAGTGAAAACGAAAAAACATCTTGCCATGAAGAAGCCAACAAAAAACGTAGCGTGTTAATTTCCTTTATACCGCACGGATAGATACTTTCTCCTATGCGTTGCTTTTCTTTCTTGCAACTCGCACATATCACTCCCCCACCAGCAAAATAAAAACCAGGTTTTTGTTCTGATGCAGAGAGAAATTCTAGTCCAATATCTTTATATGATTTTTCACACACCACGCACGCATCGAGTGATGGATGATATCCGAGATGGGAAAACAGTTGTATCAAAAATGCATCAAGGAGAAGTGTCTTCACAGCAGACTGTTGATCGAGAAATCGAAGGTACGAAATAAAAAAATGATATATCTCGGTATCTTGCTCTCCTTCTCTGAGCATAGCCAGAAGTGCATCGAGACTATAACCGATAATATGTAGTGTTGGCAACGATTGTCGGAAATGAAAAAAAGATTCTACAGACTGTACATTGGTCAGATAGGACCATTCCTTTTTTCCTTCTGCAATACCAAAACTCACGAGCATGCCAGGCTCGAGATTGGATGTATTTCTGCTGGTAATTTTTTTTACCCCGCGTGCAATATATTCACGTTTCCCCTCCTCTGCCGTCAAGATAGCAATCACTTGATCTGCCTCGCGAAAATCACGTCGGGAGAGAACAATACCGTACATACTATAGTAAATGGTAATGAGTAAATAGTAATTTGTATATTTCTGTCATACCGGGTTTGATCCGGCATCTTTCTTACCGAGCGTCATATTTCGTAGGAAAGATTCTGAATCAAGTTCAGAATGACACAGGAAAATAGCAATCACTATTTACAAATTGCTATTTACCGATTACCCGATTCAATATAACTCTGCAATATTACCATGGCAGATTTTTCGTCTCTCGTGGCCGTCCCTCCCATCGCATCGGCCTGTTTTGAAGAAAATCGTTCATCAAAAAAATCTATAGGAATTGTTACGAGAGATGCGAGTTCTTCACCAAATGCTTGAACACGTTTGGTATTCATATTCTCTCCACCATCCATGCCGAGTGGATTTCCTATGACTACTTTTTGTATACCTTCTTCTTCTATCAACTTTGGCAACTCTGTTTGCCATACATCATGAGCAACCACCCCAAATGGGAGCACCACATCAATACCAGGTTGCAACCATGCGAGGCCGATTCTTTTTTGTCCAAAGTCTATTGCGAGAATGTTCATACACTGTTTGTTATTGTTTATACGTGTTCTAACGTCACATCAATATTCAATGTTTTCACCTTGTTATTCGGCGTAATTTCTACTTCTTTACTCACCGAGATCAGTCCCTTTTTTTCAAAACGTATCAAAAATGAACCAACAACGGGAGGAAAATAATATCGCCCAAACATGTCTGTGACATAATAATGTAGTAATTTTTTGTATGGTCCATTGAACAAAAATACTTTCACGCCGGATAGCGGTTTGCCATCGTCCCCTTTGACAATCCCAAACTGTTTTACTGTTGGTTGCGCAGCCAAACGACGAAAGACAAAAAAGAGCAGAACATGTCCACACAGGAGCAATGCGACCCACCACTTTGGGACAAAAAAGAAAAAGATGAGCGATGATATTGGCCCAAGAGCAGAGAGGACTGTCGCAAGACGATAACGCCATTTTTTGAGAAAGAATGCTCGGACTGATACCGCTTCTGCTGCAGGGTCTAGCGGAATATGTTTGTCTACTACATCACCCTTTGAATCCACGGCAAAGCTATGCCCAAAGTAATATAATGCTTTCCCCTTCAAGAGCGTCGAAGGAAAGGCATACCCTTGCTTGCTGGCTTCAACACGATACGTTCCACGTGGTGGAAGAAAAAAGTATTCACCTTTTTTATTCGTTACAATACTACGCAAAATCTGATTTTTTTCTTCATCAATAAGTCGCACAGCGGAAAGATCGATAGGATCTCCACTCAGCGCATCGAGCACACGCCCCCAACTACTCCGAGAGCCTCGGAGCAACAGGAGTGGCTGTGTAATCAAAAATTGCAGATACAGGAGCACCTGCGCAAATCCTGCCACAAAAGGGATGTTGACCGCCGCTATCCCCAAGATAACAGGCGCTGTTTTTTTGATCACACACTGTTCTATATACGATTCATCTTCTGCTGTTCGTGAGGTAATTAATGTTTTGATATCAGTGAG